>CAMDMH010000232.1 GCA_945901835.1 Devosia equisanguinis
CGACGTGCCGGAGGGGCATATCTGCTGCGGCTCGGCTGGCGTCTACAACATCCTGCAGCCCGAGCTCGCCGGACAATTGCGCGAGCGCAAGGTCGGCAACATCCGCAAGGTCAATCCGGACATCATCGCAGCCGGCAACATCGGCTGCATCACCCAGATCGAGCAGGGCACCGGCACGCCCGTCGTGCATACCATCGAGCTTCTCGATTGGGCCTATGGTGGTCCGATGCCGCGCGGGCTCGAAGCCTTCAAGGACTTCGTCAAGGACGTGCCCGGGCCAAATCCCGAGGCGACGCGCAAGCCCGAGGATTTCGTCGTCCGATGACGAGTGGCGTATTCACCGGCCGCATCGACCATCGCGATGCCTCTGGCCCGTTCGACATCATCGGCGACGTCCACGGCTGCGCCGACGAGCTGATCGAGTTGATGCAGCGGCTCGGCTACACCGTCCATTTCCACGATATGGGACCAGGGGGTGAAAAGCGCAGGCGCGTGCGCGTGCACAATCCCGAAGGCCGCCGCATCATCTTCGTCGGCGATCTCGTCGACCGCGGTCCGCGTTCGCCCGATGCGCTGCGCATCGCGATGGCGATGGTGGAGGACGAGCAGGCCCTGTGCGTGCCCGGCAATCACGACGCGAAATTCATGCGCTGGCTGCAGGGCCGCAACGTCAAGCCCACGCACGGCCTCGATCTGACGATGGAGCAGATGGCCGAGGAGCCGCGCGAGTTCCACGACCAAGTCCGCGTTTTCCTGGAGCGGCTGCCGCTCTATCTCTGGCTCGACGAGGGCCGCCTCGTGGTGGTGCATGCCGCCATTCGCGAACGGATGATCGGGACAACGTCGGATCATACGCGGACCTTCTGTCTGTACGGCGACACCGACGGCACCGACGCCGACGGCCTGCCGATCCGCTATCACTGGGCCGCCGCCTATTCGGGCGCCGCGACGATCGTCTACGGTCACACGCCCATATTGGAGCCCGGCTGGGTCAACAACACGCTGTGCATCGATACCGGCTGCTGCTTCGGCGGCGCGATCACGGCATTGCGCTGGCCCGAGCTGGAAATCGTCAGCGTCTCGGCCCGCCGCGCCTACGCCGAGCGCCGCCGCCCCTTCGGCCATCCGCCGTTGCGCCCGCGTGCTGACCCGCACGATTGAGCGCCAGTCTCGCGCCCCGACGTGAGGCGGTTTCCCCAAAGAAAACTCCCCCGCCTCTTTCGATACGGGGGAGCACATTTATTGACTTGAGACCGCAGATCAGAACTTGCAGGCGAGCATCGTCTCGGCGCTGGACTTGTCGAGCACCGGCTGCTCCTCGACGTTGAGGACGGACACGACGCCGTTGTCGACGACCATGGAGTAGCGCTTGGAGCGAACGCCCATGCCGCGTGCGGTGAGATCGAACTCGAGGCCGCACTTCTTCGCGAAGTCGGCGCTGCCATCTGCTAGCATCGCAATCTTGCCTTCGGTGCCGACGGCCTTACCCCAGGCGTCCATCACGAAGATGTCGTTGACGGCCGTGCAGTAGATCGCGGCGAGGCCCTTGTTCTTCAGCTCCATCTCCTTGGCGGCGAAGCCCGGGAGATGCTGCTTCGAGCAGGTCGGCGTGAATGCGCCGGGAACGGCGAACATGGCGACTTTCTTACCGCCGAACAACTCGGCCGTCGTCGCGTCCTTCGGTGCGCCGTCCGGGCCGATGACCTTGAACGTCGCTTCGGGCAGCTTGTCGCCAACTTTGATCGCCATTGCGAATTCTCCTGAGAGGTGGTGGTGGACTGATAAGGTTCAGCGCGAGTGCGCTGGGCGGAAAACTTTAAGCATATAAGCCGACTGGCAAGCTAGGCATTTTCCGCTGGTGGCCGGGAGCTCGATCCCGAGGGCGAAAGGGCCGTTCGTCAGGTTCACGCGGCTATTCCATCGAGACGGACCGGCACGCCGGCTTGGGCAAGGTGCCGCTTCGCCTGGCCGATCGTGTACGTGCCGAAGTGGAAGATGGACGCGGCGAGTACGGCGCTGGCATGGCCCTGCTTCACCCCGTCGACGAGATGATCGAGGTTCCCGACGCCGCCGGATGCGATCACCGGAACGTGCACCGCATCGGCGATCGCACGGGTGAGCCCCAGATCGAAACCGATCTTAGTTCCGTCGCGATCCATCGAGGTGAGCAGGATCTCGCCCGCGCCGAGTGCGACGACTTCGCGGGCGTAGGCGATCGCGTCGAGACCTGTCGGTGTACGCCCGCCGTGCGTGAAGATTTCCCACCGCGGAGCCTCGTCGAGCCCCGAGACGCGCTTGGCGTCGATGGCGACCACGATGCATTGCGCGCCGAATTTCTCGCTGGCCTCGCGCACGAGTTCGCGCCTCTTCACGGCGGCCGTGTTGATCGAAGCCTTGTCGGCGCCCGCTTCGAGCAGCCGCCGGATGTCCTCGACCGACGAGATGCCCCCGCCGACCGTGAGCGGCATGAAGCAGCGCTCGGCGGTCCGCTGCACGATGTCGAGCATGGTGCCGCGCTTCTCGTGGCTCGCGGTGATGTCGAGGAAGCACAGTTCGTCCGCCCCGGCCGCATCGTAGGCGGCAGCCGCCTCGACGGGATCGCCGGCATCGCGCAGATCGACGAAGTTCACGCCCTTGACGACGCGCCCGTCCTTTACGTCGAGACAGGGTATGAGGCGAACCTTCAACATGCCAAGCCGCCTCACTCTATGCCACCACTCCGGCCCGGCCGCGCGGGACGAGGCCGCGACCGCGGCCCGGCGCCAGTGCGCCGCACGAAGTAACTAAGCCTCTTCTTCGTCCTCGCCGACGCCGCCGATGATACCGGTGACGTCGCCGCCGTCCTCTTCTTCTTCCTCGAGGAAGGTTTCGTCTTCCTCTGCGGCCACCGGCTCCTCGGCGCTTTCCACGTCGGCCAGATCCTCCGGCGCCACTTCGGGAGCGTCACCCGGTGCGAGCGCGCCGGCGTCGGCGAATTCCTTGTTCTCGACGGGACGCTCACCGACCGGATCGGCCATCAGCGGCGCCGATGCGATGTGATAGTTGGTGCCGCACATCGGGCACGTGATGGGTTCGCGGTTCAGGTCGTAGAACCGCGAACCGCAACCTGAATTCTGGCAGGTACGCTTCGTGCCGCGCGCTTGCTTCGTCGACATGGATCAAGCCTCGAAGGGAGTAGGATCTTTGGATGGCGCGCGGTCTGCCATGCATCATTCATATTGTCAAAACCTATCGAGTGCCGGCACCAGTCGGGCATCGCTTTGCCGGGTTGGCGCACCGGAACTACGCTGCCCGGCGCCTGTATGCCCCGCTGTCCAGCCCGGCAAATCTGAGGGGACCGCACAAATCCGAAAACCGGAAAACCCTCTCTAGTCTTTTCCGGGGATAGTCGTTATAAGGCCGCTGACCTTGGAGGTCCTGCAGTGGGCGACCCCGCGGAAAGACCGGCAGCGATCAGCTTCCGGCTCCGACCAGGGGTCGATTGGCGTTCGCACCTTGATCGGCGGTTTTTTCCGTTGCAGATCAAAGCGCAAGGACGCCCCGTGATGGGGCTGGAACTGGGACGGAGATGCGCCGATTACCCCGGAACCAGGGGCTCGGCATCGCCGCCTTGCCGGGAACATCCCGACTGAGCTGCGTGCAACAGACTTATCGTTTGGAGATTGACCGATGGCAGTACCCAGGAAAAAAGTATCGCGCATGAAGCGTGGCATGCGTCGCTCGGCCGATGCGCTAAAGGCGCCGACCTACATCGAGGACAGCAAGAGCGGCGAGCGCCGCCGGCCGCACCACCTCGACCCCAAGACCGGCATGTACAACGGCCGTCAGATCCTCGAGCCGAAGGCGGACGCCTGAGGTCGGCGGGCGCGGCCGGGCTGGCCTTTGGTTTTCCTTGAGGCTGTCATAAGCCCGCCGCTCGCGTGCCTCATCATTCTGCGACGCATTCTGCGACCATGTATGCCTCGACGACGTCACAGCCCGGAGCCGATTCATGTCGTTAAAAGCACTGCCGCTGATCGTGATTTCTTTCATCTTGTACAACGCGATCGTGCTGCTCGACCGGGGTGGCGATGCGACGGTCTTCCTTGCCCAGAAGGTCTTCCCCATCCCGTTGATGACCGGCGTGCTGTGGCTGACCTGGGGCGACCTCCTGATCCTTCTGACGATGGGCCTGCTGTTCATCGAGTTGATGAAGGCGACTTACACGTCGAGCGCCTCGTTGCTCGACCACGGCCTTTCGATGCTGGTGTTCGTCGCCTGCCTCATCGAGTTCCTGCTCGTCAAGTCGGCTGGCACCTCGGTTTTCTTCATCATCGTCGTCGCCACGCTGATCGATGTCATGGCCGGCTATACCATCGGCATCCGTGTTGCGCGGCGCGACCTGTCCATCGGCGGCGAGAACTGATTTATTGGCGGAATCGCTCTGCCGCGATTGTACGGAGCTGGTCGAGCCTGACGATGGCCCGGCCTGCTCCATTTGCGGCTCGACGCGGATCGTTTCCCATCCCGAGCTCGAAACGCTCGCGATCGCCCACATCGACTGCGACGCGTTCTATGCCTCCGTCGAAAAGCGTGACAATCCAGCGTTGCGCGACGTTCCCCTGATCGTCGGCGGCACAAGCGGACGTGGCGTCGTCACCACGGCGTGCTACATCGCCCGCCGCTTCGGCGTCCGTTCTGCCATGCCGATGTTCCAGGCGCAGGAGCTATGCCCGCGGGCCACGGTCATCCCGCCCGACATGGCGAAGTATCGCCGCGTCAGCGCCGGCATCCGCGAGATCTTCGAAGCCGCAACCGAGGTCATCGAGCCCGTCTCTCTCGATGAAGCTTATCTCGATCTCAGCCCCGACTACCTGCTGGGCGACGTGCCCGCGGCGCAGGCGCTGGCCCTCATCGCGCGCCGGGTCGAGCGCGAGATCGGGATCACCGTGTCGATTGGCTTCTCGGCGAACAAGTTCCTCGCCAAGTTAGCGTCGGAAATGCGCAAACCACGCGGGTTTTCGATCATCGGCCAGCGCGAGGCGCGCAAAGTTTTGGCCCCGATGGCGGTGTCCAAGATCAACGGTGTCGGTACCGTTACCGCGCGACGCCTCACCGCGACGGGCCTCGAAACGATCGGCGACCTTCAGCGGCTGAGCGAGGCCGAACTCGTCGCCCGCCTCGGCAAGTTCGGCCGCCGCCTTTCGATGTTCGCGCGAGGCGAGGACGACCGCCCCGTAACACCCCACCGCGCCGCGAAGTCCATCTCCGCCGAGACGACGTTCCGCACGAACATGGCCTCTGCCGCAGAACTCGTCGAGGTCGCACGCCCTCTGTGCGACCGCGTCGCCACCGCCCTCGAGCGGAAGGGCAAGGCCGGCGGCACCGTTGTCGTGAAACTCAAGACGGCCGACTTCCGCATCATCACTCGCAACCGCCGCCTGCCCCACCCGACGCAGCGCTCAGCCGTGCTTCTCGCGGCAGCCCGCCCCCTCATCGAAGCCGAAGCCGACGGCCGCTTCTTTCGCCTCCTCGGCATCGGCGTCGACCACCTTTACCCGGCAACGGCCGCCGACCCTCCGACGCTGTTCGGGGAGGAGGGGTGATCTCGTGCAGTAGCTTTTGCTGGGCAGCCTGCTCAGATGCTCGGAGGGAGCTTGGATGCCATCATCTTTCTCCGGTCGAACTTGCGGCCGTCGGCGCTGTGCCGCGCGATGGTTCCGCACGTCGACAACGCTTCCGTCGCATTCCTCGGCAACGTCGGCGCCACGGTCTCGCCGATCGAGATCGTCGAGGGTACGTGCCTTGCGCGCCGCAAGCTGAAGCTCACACCACTCGATATCGACGTGTTTCCGATGG
>CAMDMH010000233.1 GCA_945901835.1 Devosia equisanguinis
ATCCTTGCAAGGGCTCAAGCGCAGTCGGCAAGCGCCGCGCATGCTGGGGGATTTGGTCAAGGACTGACGTCCGAAGCAGTGCCGAACACGACGGTTCTGCGGCGCAAACGCCCGCAGCAGGTTGCGGCGACAGGGAACCTCGAGCGTCAGGTTCAACGCGTGCATACGATGCAGCGCGGCGAGACGATCGACCGGGTGCTGCGAGGCCACAACTTCGGTGGTGAGGTCGTGCAAGTCCGCCAGATGCTGGCGGCGATGCGGCAGGTGATCCCGGAATCCCAAGTGCTTCCCGGGATGCAGCTCCATGTCACGATGGTGCCATCGCTGACGCGGGCGGGCGACGAGCCGGCGCGTTTCAGTCTGTTCAGCGACAGCGGTGAGCATCGTGTTTCCGTGACGCGCAACGCTGCGGGCGATTTCGAAGCGAGTACGAAGGCTTTCACGACATCGATCGTGCGGGCGGCGATGCAGGAGAACGATACGCCGCAAGGGTCGAGCATCTATGCATCGCTCTACGACGCGGCGCTGATGATGGGAATTCCGTCACCGACGATCACGCAAAAGCTCAGAGTGCATGCCTACGACACGGATTTCAGGCGACCGATCAGCGCGGGCGATTTCGCGGAGTTCTTCTTCGATGTTCGCGAGGAGGCGGGGCCGGATCTGACGCTCGGCGACCTTTTGTTCACGGCGATGTCGACGGGGGGCGAGGCCTATCGATATTGGCGATATCGCACGCCGGACGGTCAGGTGGACTACTTCGACGACAACGGAAACAACTCGAAGAAGTTTCTGTTACGTCGCCCCGTGCGTGGCGAGAATATCAGGCTTGCCTCGGGTTTCGGCGCTCGCATGCATCCGATCCTTCGCTTCGTGCGCTCGCACAACGGCATCGACTGGGCGGCGCCGATCGGCACGCCGATCCTGGCTGCAGGTAACGGTTTGGTGGAGGAGGCCAAGTACAAAGGCGAGTTCGGCAACTTCATTCGGATCCAGCATGCCAATGGCTATCAATCGACCTACGCGCATCTCAGCCGCTATGCGCCGAGGCTGCAGGATGGCGCGCGGGTGCGACAGGGCGAGATCATCGGGTTCATCGGAAATACGGGCCTGTCGGCGGGGCCGCATCTGCACTTCGAGATCCACGTCAACAACCGGCCCGTCGATCCGCTCTCGATCCAGGTTCCGCGCGAGCGTCAGCTCACGGGCAAGCTGCTCGCCGAATTTCAGAAGGAGCGGGCCCGTATCGACGAGCTGATGCGCAAGCAGCCGGTGTCGACCGACAAAAAGTAAGTTATGTGGCCAGCCAGGATGGTCGAGTGATAGGGTCGAAGTTCAGACTTCGATACCTTTCAACGAGCGGTTCTGATCCATGCCCTTAGTCCTCTACAACGCCCCCCAATCGACGTGCAGCCAACGTGTCAGGTTCGTGCTGAACGCCAAGGGGCTCGATTTCGATGAGCACAAGCTCAATCTGCTCGAGGGCGACCAGCTGCGGCCCGAGTATCTCGCGATCAACCCGAACGGCGTCGTGCCCTCGATCGTTCACGATGGAGTGCCGATCATCGATTCATCGGTCATCATCGAGTATCTCGACGAGTGCTATCCGACGCCGCATCCGTTCCGCCCTAAAGATCTGAAGGCGCTCGCGCACATGCGAACGATGATGCGCTACATCGACGAGATGCCGGCAGCGGCCATTCGCGTCCCCACGTTCAACATCGCCTTTCTGCCGCGCTTCCAGAAGATGACGGAAGCGGAGTTTCTGGCGTTCGCGGAATCGAAACCGCTGCGCAAGGAGTTCATGATGGCAATGGGCCAGAAGGGTTTTCCGCAAAAGGACATGGATGAAGCGCTGGGGCGTGTGTCACGCACGGTCGAGCGTATGGACATGTGGATCGGGCAGAGCGGCGGGCCGTTCCTGATGGGCAAGCAGCTTACCCTTGCGGATATTTCGTTGATGCCGACGCTGGTGCGGCTCGAGGATCTCAATCTCGATCACCTATGGGCGGCAGTGCCGTCGGTCAGCCGATGGTTTGCACTGATCAAGATGCAGGCGCCGTTCCGGCCGACGTACTATCCGGGATCTCTGCTCACAGAGCAGTTTCCGCATCTGGCTGAAATGCGCCGCCAGCGTGGGGCGTGAGGCGTAATCGTCGAGAGGTTTTCGATCGTGGCTGTGCCTCAAGCTGATTTTCACGGGGTTTATCCGTATCTCGTGTCGCCGGTCGGGCGGGATGGGCGTGTCAAAGGTGATGTGCTCGGACAGCTCGTGACCGATCTTATCGGCAAGGGCGTGCATGGTGTGACGCCGCTGGGCTCGACGGGTGAGTTCGCGTACCTGAGCGCGCAGCAGCGCGAGGCTGTGGTGCGGGCGACGGTCGAAGCTGCGGGGAAGAAGGTGCCGGTCGTGGCGGGTGTCGCCTCGACGTCGACGAGCGATGCTGTGGTGCAGGCGCTGACGTATCAGCGGCTCGGCGCGGACGGCATCCTGGCGATATTGGAAGCGTACTTCCCGTTGTCGGAAACACAGGTCGAGAGCTACTTTCGCGCGATCGCCGATGCGGTCGATATTCCGGTGGTGCTCTATACGAACCCGCAATTCCAGCGCTCGGATCTGTCGCTCGATGTGATCGCGCGGCTGGCGGAGCATCCGCGGATACGATTCATCAAGGATGCCTCGACGAACACCGGGCGTCTACTTTCGATCATGAATCGCTGTGGCGACAAGCTCGGTGTGTTTTCGGCTTCGGCGCACATTCCGGCTGCGGTCATGATGATCGGCGGCGTGGGCTGGATGGCGGGGCCTGCGTGCCTCATTCCGGCTCCGAGCGTTGCGCTCTATGGACATTGCCGCGCGGGACGCTGGGCCGAGGCGATGGTGTTGCAGCGAAAGTTGTGGCGGGTGAACGAGGCCTTCGCGCGGTTCAATCTCGCGGGGTGCATCAAGGCCGGCCTCGAGCTGCAAGGCTACGAGGTCGGTGATCCCGTGCCGCCGCAGAGCCCGCTGAGTGCGGCAGACCGGGCGCAGGTCGCGCGCATACTCAGCGATGTCTCCGGTGCGGCCTGAGTTGGCGATCAAGACGGATTGCGACGCATCCAGTCGGCGAGATCCTTCACGGCATCGTGCAGCTTGAATTTCGGCTCGTAGCCGATATGGCGCTTGGCGCGGGAGAGATCGGCGCCGGTGTCACGGTTCGATAGTGATATGCCTGCGCCTGCGGGCGCCTCGAACTTAACTTTCGCGCCGGGGACGGCGGCCGAGAACGCGGTTGCCATGTCGCTCGGCGTGGTCAACGAGCCCATCGTGATGTTGAAGATGCGGCTGCCGAGATCCTTGGCCTCCAGGGCGAGTACGGTGGCGCCGGCGGCATCTTTCGAATAGACCCACTCCATTGCGCCGGGCGGAACGAGGGCTTCCTCGCCGGCCAGAACACGGCGCATGGCTTCGCGGACGATGTTCGAGGGGCCGCCACCTCCCGATCCGCTCCACGGGCCGAAAGCGGCGCCGTACCGTAGGCCGGCGAATTCTATGCCGCAGAAGCGCGCGTAGTTGAGGCCGAGGCTTTCCACTGCCTGCTTTGTCGCCGAATAGAACGTGGTCGGACGCGGGAAGCCTTCCTCCTTGCCGAATTCGCCCTGGTCCTCGCCGCCCTGCAGGTAGTGATTGAGAACGCTCGAGCTGGAGACGACGACGCGCTTTACACCCGTGACGCGGGCGGATTCGAGCACGTTCACGGTGCCCATGATGTTGAGGTTGATGGCGGAGTAGGGATCGTTCTGCGCGCCGAGAGTCAGTAGGGGATTGGCGGCGGTATGGGCGATGCGTGTGATGGAATGGGCACGCAGGGCGTCGACGATAGAGAGCGGCTGCAACACGTCGCCCTTTATCAACGTGACGCGGTCGAGAGGCACGATCTCGCCGATCGCTTTTGTTTGGGCCGCGTGATCCATCAGCACGGGCTTTTCGCCACGCTCGACGAGGATGCGTGCGATCTGCGAGCCGATCAGGCCCGCTCCGATGACCAATGTCGTCATGCGGTTCTGTTTCCTTCCGATGGTTTTATCTTGCCGAGGGTGTGTCAGACGAGGCTTCGAGCGCTCGCCTAGGGATTGGGAACGGCAACGCCGACCATGCTGTCGCGGGAGACGATGGACGCGAGCTTTTCTTCGCTCCAGCCTTCGGTGCCGGCAGGGCGTTTGGGCAGGACGAGATAGCGGAGGTCGGCGAGGCTGTCGTGGACGCGGACGGCGACGTCGTCGGGGATCACGGTGCCGAATTCGGCGAGGACCTTGCGCGGCTCGGAGACGATGCGGGCGCGGTATCGCTTCGACCGATACCAATCAGGAGGCAGGCCGAGCAGCGCGCGCGGGTAGCAGGAGCAGAGTGTGCAGACGATGACATTGTGGACCGTGGCGGTGCTCTCGACGACGGTGAGTTTCGCTTCGCCCATGTCGACGCCGAATTTTGAGACGGCTGCGTTGCCGTCAGCGAGCAGGGCTGCCTTGAAGGCGGGATCGGTCCAGGCGCGGGCCACGACGGCTGCGCCGCGCGACGGCTGCCAGGCATCGAGGGCTTCGATGCCGCGGCGAATCTTCTCGGGCGTTAGAATGCCTTTCTCGATCAACATCTCCTGCATCGCGAGCGTTATCAGCTCGTAACGGCCGGGGGCGGACGTGTCCTCCGGTTTCACGCCGGGATGAGGATGGTCGTGATCATGATGATGGTCGTGGTCGTGATTGCCGCTCATCTGCGGTTTCCTCGTTTCCGTGTCAATTTGGCCGGCCTTCAATCGGGGAGCCGGGTCAGCCAATGCTCGTAGATGTCGACGTCGATGGTGTCGTCGGGGCTGCCGCGATAGGCCGCCCAAATGTCGTGCTGGCGGAAGCGGACGCGATAGAGGCGGCGGCGCGGCTGGCCGTCGAAGCCGTAGCCCAATTCCTCGGGATTGAGGAATTCGCCGCAGGTGCGTTCGATGACGCCGACCTTGCCGCGAACATAGAACGGCGTGCGGCGATGGCCGGGCGGGTTCACGCGCGCGATCGCGACACGATCTCCGGGCTGAAAAGGGAGGGACTGCACTGTGGCGGGAGCGGCTGCGCTCATCGGCCTTCCTCCGCCATGCGGGTGGCAATCGCGGCCATGCGCGCTTCGAGCTCGTCCTTGTCGAGGATGCCCTTCTCGATCAGCAGCGTGGCAAGCGAGGCCGTGCCGCGCTCGAAGTAGCCGAGCTCGTTGTAGAGGTCGACGCCGAGTTCCTCGCGGGTGCGCCGCACTTCGTCCGTTCGCACGAGCTTCGCACCTTTGAGGCCGAGCGAGTTGCCGAGCACGACGGAGAGTTTCTCCCAAGGCCGGGTCTCCGTCATGTCCTGTTCGATAGGTCCTGCCGCCAGGCCACCGATGTCGTGGTAGCCACGGCCGGGGTCGCGGGCGGAGCTGAGATTCGTGTTGTCGGGGTCGCCGTCGCGGTGTGCGGCCATTCGTTTTCTCCTGTTCGCAGTTCGGCGGAATGGGAGGCTAAGCGGAAGTGGGAGGTCACGTCCAGGGGCGGATTCCGGGTCTGATCGTCCCGTTTCCACGGGGGGGGACGCACTGAACAATGGGGACACACGGAATTTCCTGGCGCCGAATTCGTTAACGCGAAGCCCGGTCACGAAAATTCTGTGTGTCCCTATTCTGCTTTTCCCTGTCACCCGGGGGACAGCGCGGGGGCGTGGTCTGGGGCATCTTGGTCTCACAACAGCAGCGACAACGCAGCAAACCAAGCCCCTCGGGAGAGACCCAATGTTCCACGGTAACAGCAGCCTCCGCATCCTCGCCGCCGCCATCACCC
>CAMDMH010000234.1 GCA_945901835.1 Devosia equisanguinis
GCGTTGCGTGCGTTCTCGAACTGCAGGGGTGAAGAAGACGTTGATGCGAAACGGTCGAGACCGTCGATCGGGAGAACCCGTTTTGGGGCCACGCGAGGAAAGAACGCGTGCTTTTGATTGGGACCCGATCAGCGGATCACATCAGGGCCGGCGGCCATAGCGGCTGCATCGCGATGAGGGTTCGCCCTTCATCCGACAACAGGCCGGATACATGGCTGCACCCGATAGTTTCGCTGAACCGTCAGTTTCCTCTTGCACCGCGGGCGCCGTCCATACATGGCCCCAATGGCGAACCAGACTAGAACATGCGCGCCTTCGACGTTGAAGCCTGTTAGCTAGTGACAGACGGAGTCGTCGACATGCCCGGAAACGGGCCCGCAATACCAGACGCCACGGATTGGTCGCCAAGCGACGCCGTTGGTCAACGTTCCGAAATGCCCCAGCGCAAGGACATCAGAATGCGCCGCCTCGCCCTCAGGTTCCATCTACAGCTTCTGGTCGCAACCCTCATGCTCGCCCTCATCCAGCAGACCCACGCCGCCAACAGCCAGACGATGGCGAAGGCGCAGCAGTTCACCCTGCCCAACGGCCTCGTCGGCGTCGTGATCCCCGACAACCGGGCCCCCGTCGTCACGCACATGGTCTGGTACAGGATCGGGGCCGCCGACGAACCCGCAGGCAAGTCGGGCATCGCCCACTTCCTCGAGCACCTGATGTTCAAGGCCACTAAGAAGATTCCGGCGGGAGAGTTCTCCAAGATCGTGTCGCGCCTGGGCGGCAACGACAACGCTTTCACGAGTCACGACGCCACGGCCTACTTCCAGCGCATCGCCAAGAGCCGGCTGTCGCAGCTGATGTCGATGGAGGCCGACCGCATGGTCAACCTCCAACTCGCGGAAAAGGAAGTGCTGACGGAACGCGACGTGATCCTGGAGGAGCGCCGCAGCCGGGTCGAGAACAACCCTTCCTCGATCCTCGATGAGCAGATGAGCGCCGCGCTCTACCGCAATCACCATTACGGCATCCCGGTGATCGGATGGGAGCACGAGATCGCCGCGCTGTCGCGCAAGGACGCGATGGATTTCTACAAGGCGTATTACGCACCCAACAACGCGATCCTCGTGGTATCGGGCGACGTGACGCTCGACGAGGTCCGAACGCTCGCCCAGGAGCACTACGGCAAGCTCAAGCCGAGCGCTGCCATCAAGGCTCGCGAGCGGGTTAAAGAGCCGCCGATGCGCACACCGCTCAAGGTGGAACTCAAGGATCAGCGCGCGGGCAAGCCGATGTGGTCGCGGCACTATTACGCGCCGAGCTACGTCACGGCAAAGCCCGGTGAGGCCGAGGCGCTGGATCTGCTGATGAAGATCGTGGGCGGCGGGCCGACGAGCCGGCTGTACAAGATCCTCGTGATGGATGCTCAGGTAGCGTCCAGCGCCGGCGGCTACTACGGCGGCTCGGGGCTCGACTCCACCAAGATCGGGCTCTACGCGGTTCCCAACGACGGCGTCGAGATGGACAAGGTCGAAGCGGCCATCGACGCGGTGCTGGCCGAGGTCAAGGAGAAGGGCGTCACGTCCGGCGAACTCGAGCGGGCCAAGGCGAACTATATCGCCGAGTACGTCTATGAGAGCGACAACCAGTCGACACTCGCCCGGCGCTACGGTTGGGGCCTCGTCGTCGGCCGGACGATCGCTGACATCGATGCCTGGCCCGATCGTATCTCGAAAGTGACGCCGGAAGAGGTGCAGAAGGCCGCCGCCGCCTACCTCGATCTGCGCCATTCCGTGACCGGGACGCTGTTGCCGGTGGCGCCTGCCAGCGCGCCTGCTGCGAAATCCGCTCCCGGCTCACGGTCCTGATCGTCGAGAGAGATCCCTACATGACACCCCCTTTCTTTTCACCTCGCACGCACTCGTTTCGGCTGACGCTGGCAGCATGCTGCAGCGTCGGCATCAGCCTCGCCCTATCCGCACTCGCCTTTCCCGCACAGGCCCAGACGGGTTCCGGCGCGGCCGTCCGCGGCGGGAACGCCGCCACGGCAACCGCAGCCCCTAACCGACAAGCTCCGAACCGCTTCATGAACATCAAGGAAATCACCAGCCCGAGCGGCATCACGGCCTGGCTCATCGAGAGCCACAACGTGCCCCTGATGGCGCTCCGCTTCGCATTCGACGGCGGAGCGGCGCAGGACCCTCCGGGCAAGGCCGGTGTCGCCAACTTCATGACCGGCATGATGGACGAGGGGGCCGGCGATCTCGACGCTTCCGCGTTCCAGGAGCGCGTCGAGGAAATCGCGATGCGGATGGGCTTCAGTGCCACGCGCGACCATCTCTTCGGCAGCTTCGAGACGTTGACGGTGAACCGCGACAAAGCGGTAGAACTGGCTCGTCTTGCTCTGACGAAACCGAGGTTCGAGGCCGATGCTGTCGAGCGCGTGAAGAAACAGATATCTTCGCAACTCGCCTTCCAGGCAAAGGACCCTGAGCGGGTCGCCGGCAGAGCCTGGAGCCGACTCGCGTTCGGCGATCATCCCTATGGGCGCCCGACCGATGGTACATCCGCTTCGGTGTTGTCTATCACCCCCGACGACGTGCGCGCCTATCACCGGCGGGTGCTGGCGCGCGACACCCTGAAGATCGTCGCCGTCGGTGACATCGACGCCAAGGCGCTGGGCGAGTTGATCGACAAGCTGTTTGCAGACCTTCCGGCCAAAGCCGAACTGACGGCGGTGCCGCCGGTCAAGCTGAAGACCGGCGGCGCGATGGAGGTGCTGGAGATGCCCGTGCCGCAGTCCGCGGCGCGTTTCGGCTTCGCTGCGATGGGCCGCAAGGATCCCGACTTCATGGCGGCGACCGTGGTCAACCAGATCCTCGGCGGGGGCGGGTTCGCTTCACGCCTGATGGAAGAGGTCCGCGAGAAGCGGGGCCTCGCTTACGGCGTGTGGAGCGCGGTTGCACCGATGGCGCAGTCGGCAGTTTTCAGCGGCGGCGTTGCCACCAAGAACGCCGAGTTGGTCAAGTCACTCGACGTCATCAAGGCGGAGATCGCGCGGATGGCGAAGGATGGCCCGACGCAGAAGGAACTCGACAACGCAAAAAGCTATCTCGTCGGCTCCTACCCGCTCCGCTTCGACACCAACGCGAAGATCGCGAACGAATTGCTGGGCCTGATGGTCGAGCGTCTCGGCATCGACTACATCAACAAGCGTAACCCCGAGATCGAGGCGGTGACGCTGGCCGATGCCAAGCGCGTAGCGGCGGCGCTCTTGAAGGGTGACGACCTCATCGTGACGGTCGTGGGCAAGCCCGATGGCCTCAAGGCAACCCCGATGACACCTTGAAGGGCTGGGATTTCGCATCGATGATATGAGACCGGCCCGGGGCAGCGTCCCGGGCCGTTTCAATGACCGGCGGTGCCATCTCAGCGCCGGTCAGAGATGCGCGGCAGAAGCACGGCACCCCAGGACGCTCAAAGGCCCTTCGCGCCCCGCGCCATGGCAGCGATGCCGGTGCGGCTCACTTCGACCAGGCCCAGCTCGGTCATGATCTTGATGAAGCGCTCGATCTCGGGACTGGCGCCCGTCACCTGGAAGACGAAGTGCTCGGTGGAGGCATCGATCACCTTGGCGCCATAGATCTCCGCGAGGCGCAGGGACTCGATCCGTTTTTCGCCTTTACCAGCAACCTTGATCAGCGCCAGTTCGCATTCGAGCGACTCGCCCAGCAGCGTCAGGTCCGCGACGCGGTGCACCGGGACCATCCGCTCGAGCTGATGCTTGATCTGCTCGATCACGGCTGGCGTGCCGCGGGTCATGATCGTGATGCGCGACACGTGCTTTTCATGCTCGGTCTCGGTCACTGTGAGGCTGTCGATGTTGTAGCCACGGCCGGAGAACAAGCCGATGACCCGAGCGAGCACGCCCGGCTCGTTGTCGACGAGCACGGACAGCGTACGCGAAACGACATCCTGCTTGATGCCGGGATCGGGGTAGTGGGACTGCTTTTGCGATTGGGGCATGTGCGGTTCTCTCTTTCGTAGGTTGGGTTAGCGCAGGAGCGCGTAACCCGACATTTCGCAGCGCAAGATCTCGTTGGGTTACGCGGCACTTCGCACCGCTAACCCAACCTACGATTCAGCGTTGATGGACCTCCACGGGCGTGTGGCCCTCTTCGTATTCGGCGATGTCCCAGTCGCGTGGCTCGGCGAGTGCGGCGGCTTTCCAAGTGCGGAACGATTCCGTGGCGAGCACCGTGTCCATGTAGGTGCGCGTGTCTGATGCTACGGCGATCTGATAGGTGTCGAGGCGTGTGACCACGGGCGCGAACATCGCATCGGCTGCCGTGAATGCTCCGTAGAGGAACGGGCCGCCGGCTTTCGATCCGAAGCGCGCTCTCGCCTCGCGCCAAAGCTCTTCGAGCCGCGCAACGCTGGCTGCAACGTCGGGCCCGAAGTCGCGCTGAGCGAAACGTTTGCCGAGGTTCATCGGACACGCTGCGCGCAGAGGCTGGAAGCCCGCGTGCATCTCGTTAGAGGCCGCACGCGCATGCGCTCTCGCTCTCGCGTCTGCCGGCCAAACACCCTTATCGGGAAACTTCTCAGCCAGATACTCGGCGATGGCGAGGCTCTCCCAGACGGTGACGTCGCCGTCGATCAACACTGGACATTTGCCCGCACCACTACGCGCGATAATACGCGCCTTGGTGTCGGGCTTGCGCAGCGGGATGACCTCCTCGTTAAACGCGATGCCCAGTTCGCGCATCAGCATCCACGGCCTGAGCGACCACGACGAGTACAACTTGTTGGCGATGACGAGGAGCATGGTAGAGAAATCCCGCGCAATTGCTTCACATTCGACTAACTGCTAGCATATGGCCCCGATTTTCCGAGGTGCAGCAATGAGCGAGCTAGTCATTGGTGACGTCCCTGACGACCTTGTCGAGCGGCTGCGACAACGCGCCGAACGAACAGGGCGAACCGTCGAGGCCGAGGCGCTCGCAGTGCTATCAAATGCGGAATTGCCGGCTCCATTGGTTCGATCGAACGAGCCATTGGGTGCGGCGCTGTCCAGGCGACTCGGAGAAATTGGGCTTTTACAGGAGGACTGGACCGCCCTTGCCGAAAGTCTGGAGGCTGTGCGTTCTTCGCGAAGCGATTCGATCCATCGCTGGGTTGATTTCAGCGATTGGCCCGTCGCCCCATGATAATCCTCGATACCAATGTCGTATCGGAATTGATGAACCCGCGATGCGATCCAATCGTTCGGCGTTGGATCGACAGCGTCGAAAGGTCGATGGTCCATTCCACTGCAGTTACGAGCTATGAGATTGAATTTGGCATTGCCCGGCTTCCCGCTGGAAAGCGCAAGGAGACTCTTATTGCCAGTTGGCGCGAGGTCCTCGAAGTTTTTCTGGTCGATCGCATTCTGTCCTTTGATCATGCTGCCGGACTTAAGGCAGGCGAACTGAAGCAGATTGCGCTGGAGGCAGGCAACAATTGCGACATCTGCGATATCCTGATTGCCGGCATCGCGTGCAGCCGTGACGCTGCAGTCGCTTCCCGCAACCTGGTTCACATCAGCGGGCTGCCGGTGAGGGTAATAAATCCCTGGTCGACCGCTTGATCTGGATATCAGAAGACATTCGACAGTTGAGATGAAGTCATTGAATGCTCCAACTAACGGGCTGAGCAACCTGGACGAGTGTAGCTGGTTGACGACAACGATGGGCATGGATCAACTCGCAGCAGTGGAGGCGACAGAATGAGCTAATTCACCATAAATTCCCGGTCATTTACTGTCTATAACTGCGACTAGTCGCTCAA
>CAMDMH010000235.1 GCA_945901835.1 Devosia equisanguinis
CTGCAATGGTGGCATGAAACCAAACGGCGGCAACTGCCTCCCGATCCTCTGCCAAAACCGAAGTCTTAGCCCGACGACAATTGATACACTCAAGCCATCCTTCGTAAGCGGAAGATATGCATGCGTTTCAGCGTCCTGAAGCATTGCCAAGAAGCGCAGCCCCGCCATCGGCTTCTGTCGACAGTACGAGAACAGGTCTACCGCCCATTCGTCGACGAGAGTACGTTCGGCTGCCAACCGATTTTCCGACAATGGATCTTTGAATATTGCGTACAACGCACGAAGTCGCTCGGACAAAGCAGGTGCGCCGATCTCGAGATATGGAGTTCGCGGACGGGCGAACACGACTGGCTTAGGCAAAGCATGGATCGCCGCAGAAATATCCCACTCGCTGTACTCCGGAAATGCTTCTCGAAATTCAGAATATGTGCGTCCCGCGGCCATCCACTCGAAAAGTGATCCGGGTAGACGGCGCTTGTTAGTGGCAGCCTCCATCACACCCACAATCCATCCAGCCCGAACGTGTGCACCTCGAACGGCACCGCAGCCACGGCGTCGTAGTCCTTGAACGTCGCCGCGATCATCCACTTGTCGCCCGTCAGCGCCAGCACCTCCAGCGTCCGCGAAATCGGATCGACCTACCAGCAATGCTTCACGCCGAACTCCGCGTAGACCGAGAGCTTGTCGGTACGGTCGATCGCCTGCGTCGAAGGCGACAGCACCTCGCACAGCCAGTCCGGCGGCGTTTCGATGTAAGCCGTCTCGGGAAACGGCGTCAGCCGCTCGCGCTTCCAGCCGGCGAGATCGGGCACCACGACATGCGGTCCAAGATGCAGCTCCGGCTCGACCATGAAGATCCAACCGCCTGGACCGTCTGTTCCACGGCCGAACGGTCCTGTAATCTCGTAGCCGACGGCGTTGGCAGCCACGGCATACCGCGGCGCCGGACGCGGATTCGAATGCAGCACGCCGAATATGATCTCGCCGACCATGTTGGACGGCAAGGCCTCGATGTCAGCATAGGTTGCTGGACGTGGCTTCTGCTTCAGCATCGGTGTCCCAATCCATCACTCTTCACGATGTTATCAGGCAGGCACGGTCAGCACCACCAGTCCCCGCGATTGCCCGCTTGCTCCAGCCGGGAACTTGGCTGATGTTGGCGCCCGATCGAACAAAACCCGAGGTGTCAGACCCTCCGGGTCTGACACCATGCAGTTCGGCATCGGATTCTGGCGCACCTGCGAGATGGAAAACTGAGCGTAGCACTTGGTATCAGACCCATAGGGTCTGACACCATCGAGAGGGAACACGACATGCGCATTGGCGTTGCAGGACTCGGCCGCATGGGTGCGGCGATGGCGGAGCGGTTGATCGCAGTCGGCCACGAAGTCCACGTGTGGAACCGTACGCCCGCCAAAGCCAAGCCCCTGATCGCGGCCGGTGCAAAGGAGGCCGTCGCGCCCTCCGACCTCACCGCCAATTGCGATGTCGTCATTTCAATGCTGACCAACGCCAAGTCCCTCGCCGACGTCTACGAAGGCCCGACCGGCCTCCTGTCCGGCGACGCCAAGGGCAAGCTCTTCATTGAAATGAGCACAGTGCAGCCACATGACGAGGAAGCACTCGCCGCCAAGGTCAAGACCAAGGGCGCGAAGTTCGTCGAATGCCCCGTCGGCGGCACGGTCGGACCCGCCAAGACCGGCCAGCTTCTCGGCGTCGCGGGCGGCTCGAAGGAAGACTTCGCAGCCGCCGAGCCCGTCCTCAAGCAGCTCTGCCGCCGCGTCGATCTCGTCGGCCCGGTCGGCGCCGGCATGAGCTTGAAACTCGCGCTCAACCTGCCGCTGCTCGTCTACTATCAGGCGCTCGGCGAAGCGCTCCTCCTCGTCCGCCACATCGGCCTCGACAACAAGTGGCTGATGGAATTTCTGTCGGAGACCTCGGGCGGCCCGAACGTCCTGAAAGGCCGCGGCCCCGCGATCGCGACCGCGCTCGGCGGCGGCGACACCGGCCCCGTCACATTCGACATCGAGCTGGTGAAGAAAGACCTCGACACGATGCTCGACGAGGCCAAGCGCCGCGGCGTGACGATGCCGCTCACCGCCAAGACGCTGGAGATCTACGAAGGCGCACTGAAAGAAGGCTGGGCCTCGAAGGACGCCGCCTGGCTCCCCGCCTATTGGCCGAGCAAGAACAAGTAGAACTCGCCACTCGTTGTGCAAACCCTTCGATAGCGCACCGGCCGAAGCGAAAGCCCCGAGCCGGGTCCGTCGACGCGCATTTTACCGCCACTTGGTCACAATGTGCGATCGGCATCGCAACCGAAAGATACACAAATGCAGCTTTTCACCTTCTGGCGTTCCATGGCGACGTTCCGTGTTCGCATCGCCATGAACATCAAGGGCCTGAAGGCTGATCCGATCTACGTCGACCTACTGAAGGGCCATCAGGCCGCCCCGGATTTCCGCAACATCAACCCGGCGATGGCCGTGCCCGCCCTCGTCGACGACGACGGCACCGTTCTCACGCAATCGACCGCGATCATCGAATACCTGGACGAGCGCTGGCCTTCGCCGCCGCTGCTCCCGACCGACCCCGCCGGCCGCGCCCGTGTCCGCGCCCTGGCGCAGATCACCGTCGCCGACAGCCACCCGCTCAGCGTGCCGCGCATCCGCAAGTATCTGGCGACCGAACTCGGCGCCAGCGACCAGCAGATCCTCGGCTGGGGCCGCAAATGGCAGAAGGACGGCCTCGACGCATACGAGACGCTGCTCGCCGGCAACAAAGCAACCGGCACGTTCTGCCACGGCGAAACGCCGGGCCTCGCCGACATCTGCCTCGCCAGCCACTGCACCGGAACCGTCCACTTCTACGGCGGCACGATCGACGGTCACCCGACCGTCAAGCGCATCTACGAGCGCTGCATGGCCGACGAACGGTTCTCGTCCGCCCATCCCAAGCGCCAGCCCGACGCGCCGCCGACGATCTAGCCTAAGCGCCTCAAGGCGCCAGCGCCTTCTTCGCCCGCGCCACCACCTCGGGCGACGAAGCATAGATTTGAGCCACGATCTGCTGCACGCGCTCGCCATCGAGCGGATCGACGTTCATCTGCTGCTTCTCGGCTTCCGACCGGAACACCGGATCGGCCATCGTCTTCATGAAAGCATCGCGCAGCACTTTCACGCGCTCGGCCGGAACGGCGTTCGGCACGAAGAACATCCGGCTGAAGATTTGCTGGGCGACGACGAGATCGGCGACCGGATGATCGGCGGCCGGCACCTGCGTCTTGAAGTCGGGCACGCCGAGCGAGGTGAGCTCCTTGTCCGGCACCACGCCGAACTGCACGAGCAGGTTCAGCTTCTTGTCGCGTAACCAGTCGGGTCGCGCTGCCTTGATCGTCGACCAATCGAACGCACAGAGCCCCTCGACTTCGCCCCGCTCGACCGCGAGGAACATGTCGGCGCCGCCCTTGTAGCCGGAGACGAGCTGCATCTGCCCCTTGGCGAGCGAGTTGACCATCAGCGCATAGTCGCGCGAAGAGCCGCCGGACTGCGACGCCGCAACGATCAGTTTACTGGAGAGCATGTCTGCGAAGGTTTTCACTTTCGAGGCGTGCCAGCTGACGCACAGACGCGGTCCCGTCTCTGCCGTACCGAGATAGACGAACTTCGTGGGATCGAACCGCGGCTTCTGCGCGTCGAGAAGAGGCGCCATGATCGCGCCTGGAAACACCGAACCGAGCACCGTTCCATCGCGAGCCGCCTGCGTCTCGATGAATTCGGCCGTCGTGTAGCTCCCCGCCCCCGGCATGTTCTGCACGATGATCGCCGGCTGGCCGGGAATGTTGCGGCTGTAGTGCCGGCCGATGAGCCTCACATAGGCATCGAGCCCCGCTCCCGCGGTGCCCCCGGTCACGATGGTAATGCGCTTGCCTTCGTAGAAATCCTGCGAAATCGACGGTGTTGCGCCTGTCATCAGCAGCGCCAATGCCGCGAGACTTTGGGCCTGCATTCCGCGAAACATACCTTTGACGGCACGCATACCGCCTCCTCCCCTATTAGCCTTTCTGCTTGATCGGCGCGGCATATCTAGTCGATCCCGGCCCCACCGCATAGTATCAGGTCGACACAGTTGGAAAGTCGATACCCGACGGAGCCGCATGACCCGCACCCCCGCGAAGCGAAAATCGTCGATACTCGAAGCCGACGCTCCCCTCAGGAAGACAGCTGCCAAAAGAGCAGGCAGGAGCAGCCGCCGTGACACCGGCACGATTGCCGTGCTGGACCGCGCCACGGCGCTTCTCGTGGCGCTTTCGAACTTTACCCGTCCCGCCACGCTCAACGAGGTCGCGCAGAAGGCGAGCCTATCCAAGGCCACCGCATTCCGCATCCTCTCCACGCTCATAGAACAGGGCTTCGTGGAACAGGACGCAGCGACCTCGAGCTATCGGCTGGGCATCGCGCCGTTGCACATGGCGATGGCCGTTCTGGACGGCATCGACGTCCACGCGAAAGCGCGCCCCGTGATGCGCGCCATCACGGAAATGCTGAACGAAACCGTCGTTCTCAGCGTCAGGGACGGTGACTATCGCGTCAACGTCGATGCGGTCGAATGCACCAACGCCATCGGCTCTTCGCGCCGTGTCGGCGAGCCGCGCCCGCTGCACTCCGGCGCCGCGAGCCGCGTACTCATGGCCACCATGTCGGACGCCGAAATCGAAGCCTACCTGAAGCGGCATCGCCCCACCGGCGGCCCCGCCTATCTTGACGGGCTCTGGAAGGACATTCGCAAGGCGCGCCGCACCGGCCTCGTCTCGATGGCCGCGGACTTCTCGCCCGAATCGCTGGCCGTCGCGACCATCGTACGCGATCCGGCAGGCGCGCCGATCGCAGCCGTGCACGTCGCAATCCCGCGCGGCCGCTTTTCGTCTCGCGTCGAGCAGCGCTGCGGTCAAGCTCTGCTGCGAGCAGCCGCCGAGATTGCCCGCGATCTGAACACCTGACAGGTAAGGCAGAACCCTAACCGCGCCAGACCAGCACGGGCCGCTTGCTGTGCGTGAGCAGCTTCGACGTCTCGCTGCCGAGCAGCAGGCGCTCGACACCGCGGCGGCCGTGCGCGCCGACCACGATCAGGTCGCACTCAGTCTCTTCCGCTGACCTTAGAATCGACTGGTAGGGATTCGCCTCGACCACGTGCACGATGCTGCACGGCACGCCGAGACTGGCCGCCCTCTGTGCCGCCGCGCTCAAGATCTGCTGTGCCTGCTCGGCCGTCGCGGCGTCGTAGGATTCGTGCGACGGCAGCCCCTGCACCATGCCGAACGCAAGCGCCGACCAAGGCGGCGTCACGGCCAGCACGGTGACCTTCGCCCCAACCGCTTTGGCGAGCCCCAGCGCATGCTCGACCGCCTTCCCCGCCACGTCGGAGCCATCCGTCGCCACCAGCATATGCTTGTACATGAGACCTCGCCTTCGCGTATGCCCGCACCCAGGGCCGGGCCGCTCGTGGGCCTCGGCAACCCTGAGCCAACCGCACCGGCGTCGCATTGCCCAAGATCAAGACCAGCTAATCCAATGTTTATATTCACCAATCCACAGCCCAACTGGCGCGCAGGCACGTCCCATCGCGTCGCTTGACAGGCGGGTGCACCGCAGCGATTGTCCCGGAAACGACAGCCCCTAGCCCGCGTTTCTCACCATGGATGACGACATCGGGCCTCCGAATCAGGGAAAGTTGTTTTACGAGAACGACTTCACCTGAAGCGGAGCAGGCGCCCGATGCCGACACACTGTAGAACGGATTCGCTGGATTTCGGAAGCGTGGA
>CAMDMH010000236.1 GCA_945901835.1 Devosia equisanguinis
CGCCGAAGGTTACAACGGCGGCGATGTGGTCGATCTGGATGTTGCGGTCCTTGCAGATCGCGTCGGCGATGCGCGCATGATCGTAAGCGGCGATCTGTGCCATCGCGCCGCCGAGCGAATGACCCGAGTATACGATCTGGTCGTACCACCCTTTCTCCAATCCCTCTGCGAGCCAGTCCTCCACTTTGTCCTTGATAGCTGCCCATGCGATCGAAAAGCCGACGTGACGGCCGGGCTCGGGATCGCCGAGCTTGTCGAGCAGCGGGCCATAGGCTTCTCGCAATCCTGTGAGGCGGCGGTCCTTCTTGGCGAACAGGTCGTCGGTCAGCGCGTCGGTGCTGTTGATTTTCCAGTCCTGTTTGCTGAGCGTGCCGCGGAAAATGACGAAGGCTTTGCGCTTGAATACGAAGCCGAATGCTTGGGCGTCGGCGAGTTTGCCATATTTGCTGGCGTCTTCTTCGGCGGAATTGAAGAATTCGACGTTCGTGTATCCCGTGCAGCATTCAGCGAGGTACTTCTTGACGCGTTCGGGGGTCTCGTGGGCGAGCGCCGTCTTGTAGGCCAGGAATTCGCACAGTTGGAGCGGTACGCGCGGCTTGGCGGTTTCGGGTGTGGTGCTGGGTGAGAGCCAATTGTAACCGAGCGGAAGCAACATCCGGGCAGGTTCGGCACGTCGGGTCGCGTCGCTCGATTTCGAGAAATACAACGTGTCGAACTCGATGCCATCGACACTCCGGGGCGCGGCCAGCAGGCCGGAAATCTGTCGCAGGAGGTCGGCGTGGGCTGCAGTTTCAGTTGTGGCCGGCTGACCCGTCATGGCAACTCCCCCTTACATGAATGCATCAATGTATCAATATTCGGCTGCCCCGGTGGCGGTGCTCTCTCTGCCGGGCATCATGGTACCAGCGCGCTACAACCGGCGCACTATCGGAACGGAGCGGCGGGCACCTTCGGGGAGGTTGGCGTCCGCGTTTTGGCGCATTGCAACCTGCCCCTTGCTCGAATAGTGGTCGTGTCATCGGCATACGAGGCTTCCCATGTCCCGCCGCATCAGCGACATATCCGTAGCGCTGCAGGGCGAGATCGCGTCCGATCCACCGGGGCTGGAGCCTATGATCAGGTATTTCCACCACAAGCAGACCGCCAAGGAAGTCTGCCGGTTCTTTCCGGGGCTGACGCCGGAGCAGATCCCGGATGCCGAGGGCTGGGCGATCGAGCACGTCCAACTCACCACACACGCGGGAACGCACCTCGATGCACCCTGGCATTTCGCCTCGACGATGGACGGGGGAAAGCCGGCGCTGACCATCGACGAGGTGCCGCTCGATTGGTGCTTCCAGCCCGGCGTCAAGCTCGATTTCCGACACCTGCCCGACGGCTACGTCGCGACGGCTGCCGACGTCGAGAAGGAACTCGCGCGGATCGGGCACACGTTGCGGCCGCTCGACATCGTCGTCGTCAACACCGCCGCCGGTGCGCGCTATGGGCAGGACGACTATCTGCCGACAGGGTGCGGCATGGGCCGCGAAGCGACGCTGTATCTGACGTCGCGCGGTGTGAAGATCACCGGCACCGATGCGTGGTCGTGGGATGCGCCGTTCGTCCATACCGCTCGCAAGTTTGCCGAAACCAAGGACCCCGCCCTCGTCTGGGAAGGCCACAAGGCCAGCCGCGAGATCGGCTATTGCCACATGGAGAAGCTGTCGAACCTCGATCAGCTTCCCGCGGCGGGCTTCATGATTTCGTGCTTTCCCGTGAAGATCAAAGCAGCGTCCGCGGGTTGGACCCGGGCCGTCGCGATCATCGAGGCTTGATGAGCGAAACTCCTTCCGATGCGGCTGTGGTTTCGCCGGTCATTGCCGGACTGACCTGCCGCTGTCCCCGCTGCGGCAAGGGGTCGATTTTCACGGGCGCGCTGTCGCTTTCAGTACGGGAGCGCTGCGCCAGTTGTGGGCTCGATCTCAAGTTCATCGATCCCGGCGATGGACCTGCCGTATTCGCGATTATGATTCTCGGGTTCCTGATCCTGGGCGGCGCGCTGATCGTCGAGTTCAAGTTCAATCCGCCCGTGTGGGTGCATGTGGTGCTCTGGGTGCCGGCGACCGTGATCGTCGCGTTCGGGCTGCTGCGGCCGCTGAAGGGGCTGCTCGTTGCGCTGCAGTATCATCACAGGGCGGAGCAGGGGCGGCTGGAGTAGGCGCGCATCGTCGTGAAGATTTCGCTTCGCGAACCGGGTTGCCACCCAATCTCGGGCGGGGTTGGCCCGCTTGGGAGAGAGGCCCTTCCAAACCAGCCCACTCTGCATGACTACAGGACTGTATTACCGTAGGACTGTCGGAGTGAGAGGATGCTAACGAAATTCCGGGCAGCTGGGCTCATTTGGCCCACGTTGCTGGCTCTCTCTGCACTGGTCGTGCTGGTCGGGCTGGGCAACTGGCAGATGAGCCGCAAGGCTTGGAAAGATGCGCTGGTGCAACAGATCGAGGCGGGGCTGCGGAGTGCGCCCGAGGTACTCGATGAGGAGCTGCGCGGTTGGCCATGCCGAGCCGGGGAAACCTGTCGGTTTCCGGAATACGCCCGTGTCCGCGTGCGGGGCCGGTTCGAGCACGACCGGGAACGCTATTTCTATGCGCCCGATCCGGCACTCGGGCCCGGCGTTCACGTCTACACGCCGCTGGTTCTGGAGGATGGCCGCCGCGTGATGGTCAATCGCGGATACGTGCCAGATCAACTTCGCGGGTCGGCGACACGGGTTGCGGGGCAAGTGCAAGGGGCGGTCGAGATCGTCGGTTTGTTGCGCGGCCCTGGCGAGAAGGCGATGTTCACGCCGGAAAACGATCCCGCGCGCAATGCCTGGTACTGGCGCGACTTCGATGCGATGGCGGATTGCGCACAGTTGACGGCAATGAATTCGACCGAGCGGTGCCTGGCTTTCGTGAGGGTGTTCATCGACGCGGAGGCCGAGCCGGTCAATCCCGGCGGCTGGCCGAAGGGTGGTGCTACGAACCTGCAGATCGCCAACCGGCATCTGGAGTATGCACTGACCTGGTACGGGCTTTCGGTGTCGCTGATCGGGTTCTATCTCGTATTTGCCTTGGGGCGTCTGCGCTCTGTCTAGAAAACATCGTTAGTTCAATAGATTGCTGTCTGGTCTAACGCCGAACTTTCCGATGCGCGACGTCCGATGCGAAACCGCCGGAGTGATTACCGGGGTGTGCCGTAATTGCTCGCTTAATTCACGGGTATCTGGATCTAGTCCACCCGCGCGCCTTGTTCGGGCCTGCGCTGGGCTCTACGGTGCCGCAACCGTCCGTCGAATAACTATCATCGTGAGCATTAGTCCGTATCGTGAAGTACATCTCTACCCGTGGCGAGGCGCCGAGCCTCGGTTTTGCTGACGTCACGCTCGCAGGGCTTGCCCGCGATGGCGGTCTCTATGTGCCGGAAACGTGGCCGCGCCTGTCGCCCGAGTCGATCGCTGGGCTCGCTGGCCGTCCCTTCCACGAAATCGCGGTCGAAGTGATCGCGCCCTTCACGGCTGGCGAGGTATCGCGCGCCGATCTCGCGGTGATGGCGCGCGATGCCTACGCGCAGTTCGGGCACCCGGCCGTGACGCCACTCGTCCAGATCGGGCCTGACCGCTGGGTACTCGAGTTGTTCCACGGGCCGACGCTCGCGTTCAAAGATGTGGCGATGCAACTTCTCGCCCGGCTGATGGACCATATGCTGGCCAAGCGCGGGGAGCGTGCGACGATCGTCGCCGCGACTTCCGGCGATACGGGCGGTGCCGCGATCGAGGCGTTCCGCGGATCGAGCCTAGTCGATGTCGTGATCCTGTTCCCGGATGGGCGGGTGTCCGACGTGCAGCGGCGAATGATGACGACGCCGAATGAGGCGAATGTCCACGCGGTCGCGGTCGACGGCACCTTCGACGACTGCCAGGCGCAGGTGAAGGCGATGTTCAACCATCTGGCGTTCCGCGACCGTTTGAAGCTGTCGGCGGTGAATTCGATCAACTGGGCTCGGATCGTCGCGCAGGTGACGTATTACTTTGCGGCAGGTGCTGCGCTGGGCGCGCCGCACCGCAAGTTGTCGTTCGTCGTGCCGACCGGTAACTTCGGCGACATTCTCGCGGGCTGGGTCGCACGCCAGATGGGACTACCGATCGAACAACTCGTGATCGCATCGAACGCCAACGACATCCTGCCGCGGACGGTCGCGACGGGCATCTACGAAACTCGGGGCGTCGTGCCGACGACCTCGCCGTCGATGGATATACAGGTATCGTCGAATTTCGAGCGCTTCCTGTTCGAGGCCGTGGGACGCGATGCCGCCGTCATACGCGGGCAGATGGCGTCGTTGGCGCAGTCGGGCCGGTTCGACTTGGGCGCTGCGAAGGCTCGCTTGCAGGCAGAGTTCAACGCGGCGGCAGCGGACGAGGGGCAGGTGGCTGAGACGATCCGGGCGACAGAGCGGGCGACGGGTTATCTGGCCGAGCCACATACGGCCTGCGCGATCTTTGCCGCAGATAGGGCGCCGGCTGGAACCGCTCAAGTGATCCTGGCAACGGCTCATCCGGCCAAGTTCCCCGATGCGATGCAGGAGATCACTGGCCGGCGGCCGGGCCTGCCGCCGCGGCTGTCTAGTCTGGTCAGCGAGCCTGAACGGGTGAGCGTCGTCGCCAACGATCGGGATGCGATCGAACGGTTCATCGAGGCGCGCTCCCGCGTCGTCGGCGGAGGCGCTTCATGACGACCGAGATCACGACGTTGCCGTCCGGTGTGCGGGTCGTCAGTCATGCGATGCCGCACCTGGAGACGGTATCGCTCGGCGTCTGGGTGGCGGCAGGTGCCCGCCACGAGACTGCGGCCGAGAACGGCATTTCACACATGCTCGAGCACATGGCTTTCAAGGGGACGGCTCGCCGGACGCCGCGAGCCATCGCCGAGGAGATCGAGCAGGTCGGCGGGGAGTTGAACGCGGCGACGAGCCTCGAGATGACGGCGTATTATGCCCGCGTGCTCAAGGGGGACGAGGCGGTAGCGCTAGATATCCTTGCGGACATCCTCCAGAACTCTAGCTATGCGCAAGTAGAGATGGAGAGGGAGCGGGAGGTGATCCTTCAGGAGATCGCGGGCATCAACGATTCCCCCGACGAACTCGCCTACGACCTCTTGCAGGAAGCCGCGTTCCCAGAACAACCCGTTGGTCGACCTGTGATCGGGACGCCACAGACGGTGGCGAGTTTTTCGGCCGAGGATCTCAGGCGGTTCCTCAGAGAGCGCTACGTCGCTTCGAGTATCGTCGTTTCCGCCGCAGGTGCTGTCGTGCACGACCAGTTGGTGCGCCACGTTGAGGCCCAATTCGGCGCACTCAATAGGAGCCATGGAATCGGGTCGGCAGAGGCGAAGTACGTCGGGGGCGTCCGTTCGGCGTCCAAGACGTTCGAGCAGTGCCATTTGCTGCTCGGCTTCGAGGCGCCGTCCTACAAGGACAAGGATTTCCTGACAGCACAGGTGTACTCGGGGTTGATGGGCGGGGGCATGTCGTCGCGGTTGTTCCAGGAAGTGCGAGAGGAGCGAGGGCTTTGCTACGCGATTTATTCGTCGGCCTGGGGCTTGGCGGACGGCGGCATGTTCAATGTCCATGCGGCGACGGGGCCCGAGATGATGGGTGATCTCATCGACATCGTGACACGCGAGCTGAAGCGCTCGGTCGAGGAGCGGCCTGGGGCGGGTGAGGTCGAGCGCGCTAAGGCACAGCTCAAGGCCGGCCTCCTGATCAGTCTGGAAA
>CAMDMH010000237.1 GCA_945901835.1 Devosia equisanguinis
GACCCCGACGAGCCCAGAGCCAGAGACCACACATGCCCCGCATCACCGCCTTGGAATGCCGTCCGTTCTTCGACGCGGTCACCGCAAAAGCACGGGAGATCGGCACGCCCGTCTCGATGGCGGTCGTCGGCCCCGAAGGGCACCTGATCGCACTCGAACGGATGGACGACGCGGGTTTCATCACGCCGGAGACGGCGCACGCGAAAGCCTATACCGCGTGCGCGTTCCGCACGATGAGCCCGCGCTTTCCGGACGGGATGGTGATCCAGAAATGGTTCATGGAGCGCAATCCCCAGATGATGGTGGCGACGTCCATCATGAAGGGGGGGCTGGTGGTCGCATCGGGGGGATGCGCGCCGATCTTCAAGGGCGACACATTGGTCGGCGCTTACGGCATTTCCGGCGGAACCTCACAGCAGGACGAAGAAATGGCGCACTTCGCGTGTGCGGCTGTCGGCTGGTCGATCACAGCCGCCACCGACACCACCCCCGACGGCGTCAAGGCGCATATCAAGGAATTGTACGAGAAGGCCGGGATCAAAGGGCGGACGGTCTGATGAGGGCACGCCCGTATCGCGAGGAAACCATCTGGTAGCGGGCCAAGCGCGGCGTCTCCCACTCCCTCGCCTCGAAAATGACGCACGCTGCGTCGACCGCCATCGCCCACATTATCCTGAAAGTTGCTTCAAAACCGAGAACCAGAATGCCGATCAGCACGTTGATGACTCGCGTGTGCCGATCGAGACCCGATGTGGGCCGATCGAATACCATTTAGAGGCGTCCCGATGGCGGCAATTCCAATCTCCGAGAACCGAACACCCACAGCAGCATCGAAGTCGCGCCGTCGGATCTATTGGGCTCTGGCTGGACTGATCACCGTTCTCGGGATCGCCGCACTTGGAGCAGGGCCGCTCATGAGCCGCGTAGAACAGCCAGAGTACACCGTAACCACTTCGGACGGCCCTATCGAGATCCGCTCCTATTCGCCGATGATCGCCGCCGAGGCCGTTGTCGAAGGTGAGCGCAAGACGGCGATCAACGAGGGCTTCCGTCTGATCGCCGCCTACATCTTCGGGGCCAACCAGCCGAACGCTAAGATTGCCATGACGGCGCCCGTGCAACAGCAGAAGCAGACCATAGCGATGACAGCGCCGGTCACGCAGCAGCGCACGGGCGATGTCTGGACCGTGCGCTTCATCATGCCGAAATCCTGGGCTATGGAGACACTGCCGAAGCCCACCGACACGCGCATCAGCCTGAAGCCTATTCCTGCAACCCGCTTCGCTGTGATCACATTCTCCGGGGTCGCATCCAGCGAGGATATCGAAAAGCGGAGTGAAGAGCTTCGCCGATACGCTTCGGAGCGAAAGCTGTCGACGACCGGCCAGCCCGTGCTGGCATTCTACAATCCACCATGGACTTTGTCGTTCTTCCGCCGAAACGAGGTCATGCTGCAGCTTACCGACTGAAACACCTGCCAGCCCAGTCGTTTCGAACAACTTGTGATGGCCGCCGAAAGCAGATCAGGCACATGACGCAGCGCTCGTGGTAACGGGCATTCGTAGCGGGAGCCTCGAAGTCGGGGCGCTCTCCCGTGGATACCTCGCTCCCCTTGTTGGCCTTCGCGATGCCGCCCCTGTAAACTACCCCGATGCGTCCCGATGTCCTCGCCCCGCTCTACGCCTCCGCCCTTGGTCTCACGGGCGTGGGCCCGCGCGCGCTCGGCTTCCTGAAGAAAGCCTTGCGCCTGCCGCCGGGCGTGGCCGATCCCCGCGTGATCGACCTCGTCTGGCACACACCGACGGGCGTGATCGACCGACGCGCGGAGCCGACAGTGGCCGGCGCCATAGCGGGCACGATCGCGACGTTCAAGGTGCGCGTGCTGAAGCACCGGCCGTCGCCACGCGGCAACAAGAAGGCGCCCTACAAGGTCCAGTGCGAGGACGACACCGGCCGCATCGACTTGATCTTCTTCCACATGGAGCGCGCGTTCATCGAGCGCCAGTTGCCCGAAGGCGAGGAACGCTACGTCTCCGGCCGCGTCGACCGCTACGGCGACACCGCGCAGATGGTCCACCCCGACTACATCGTGACGCCGGAATCGCGCGCCGACCTGCCGTCGCTCGAAACCGTTTATCCCCTCACTGCGGGCCTCTCGGGCAAGATCCTCCACAAGCTCGTGCGTCAGGCCGTCGCGACCGTGCCCGACCTGCCGGAGTGGCAGAACCCGACGGTTCTCGATCAGAAAGGCTGGCCGCCGTTCCATGACGCAATCTCGGCGCTGCATCGCCCGATGGACCCCGCCGACATCTCCAGCGGCGGGCCGGCGTGGCAAAGGCTCGCCTATGACGAACTGCTGGCGGGCCAACTCGCGCTTGCGCTCGTCCGACAGAGCGCCAAGGCCCAGCGCGGCCGCAGCATCGTCGGTGACGGCAGCATCCGCGCGAAGCTGAAAGCCGCATTGCCCTTCACACTCACCGGCAGTCAGGTCTCCGCGCTCGCCGAAATCGAGCAGGACATGGCGAGCGAATACCGCATGCTCCGCCTGTTGCAAGGCGATGTCGGCTCGGGCAAGACCGCCGTCGCCCTGATGGCGATGGCGAGCGCCGTCGAGACGGGCGCGCAGGCGGCACTCATGGCGCCCACCGAGGTCCTCGCGCGCCAGCACGCCGAAACCATCCTGCCGCTCGCCGAGAAAGCCGGCCTCCGCATCGGCCTACTTACCGGCCGCGAAAAGGGCCGGCCACGCCGCGAGGTGCTGGAACGCCTCGCCAGCGGCGAGATCGACATCCTCATCGGCACGCACGCGGTGTTCCAGCCGGACGTGCACTTCAAGGATCTCGCGTTCGCGGTGATCGACGAGCAGCACCGCTTTGGCGTGCATCAGCGGCTCGCGTTGCAGTCCAAGGGCGGCAGCGGCGGCGCCAACGTGCTCGTGATGACCGCGACGCCGATCCCGCGCACGCTGCTCATGACGCACTACGGCGACCTCGACGTATCGCGCCTCACCGAAAAGCCCGCCGGCCGCAAGCCCATCAAGACGACGATGCCCGCCGAAGGCCGCATCGAGGACGTCGTCGACGGGCTGCGCCGCATGCTCGCCCAGGGCGCGCAGATCTATTGGGTCTGCCCGCTGATCGAAAGCTCGGACGTATCCGAGCTCGCCGCAGCCGAGGAACGGCACGCCTGGCTCGCCCAGATGTTCGGAGCCGACAAGGTGGGGCTGCTGCATGGCGCGATGAAATCAGCCGACAAGGATGCGGTGATGGCCGCGTTCTCGGCCGACCACTTGAAGGTACTGGTATCGACCACCGTGATCGAGGTCGGCGTCAATGTGCCCAACGCCACCGTCATGGTGATCGAGCAGGCGGAACGCTTCGGCCTCGCCCAGTTGCATCAGTTGCGCGGCCGCGTCGGCCGTGGCGACCGGCAGTCGTACTGCCTCCTGCTGCACGCCGAACCGCTCGGCGTCACGGCACGCCAGCGCCTCGAGATGATGTGCTCGACCGAGGACGGCTTTCTGATCGCGGAGAAAGACCTCGAACTGCGCGGCGGCGGCGAGCTGATGGGCGCGCGTCAATCGGGCATGCCCGAATTCCGTGTCGCGGGCGTGCCGGGGTTCGAGGACTTGCTCGCGGTCGCCCGCGACGACGCGAGCCTCGCCCTCAACCAGGACCCGCACCTCATGAGCCCGCGCGGCCAGGCCCTGCGCACGCTACTCTATTTGTTCGAATGCGACGAAGCCGTGCGACTGTTCCGGGCGGCGTGATACGAATGCCGCTCAGCGACAAGGCACGGGACCGAACTGGAAAAGTCGTGGCAACCAATCTGTGGCGCGCGCTGCGCATCGTGTCCGTCTACGCTCTGATCGGCCCGCTCGTCGGGCTCGTCGTGTTTGCGGCCGGCGTGGGCGCACTCGCCGTCTTGTCGGGTCGGCCAGAAGGTATGTGGTTGTCGCCGTTCCTGTTGCTCTATGGGCCGATCTTCGCACATTTCGTCGGCGTTATCTGGGCGATCGTCGCGGGCATCTGTGCTGCGATCCTCTCGACATTCACCCCGACGCGGCCGCTTTGGATCGGTCCTGCGAGCGGCTTGGTCTCATTCTTGGGCGCCTACCTCTCAGGCGGCGTGCGGCTACCTGAAGGACCCGCATCGCCCATCGGACCTGTCGTCGATGGCTTTTCCACCGGGTTCGCTGTCGTCATGCTGTTGGTGCACGTCGTCTCTGCCACCGCCTGCTGGAAGGTCGCACAGCGCTTCGCACGCACGCCCTCAGCTCCAAGTATCTGAGCCGACGTCCGTCTACTTCTGCCGAGGCGCGACCTTGGTATCCCAGCCGCGCGGCGCGCTCTGCAGCGTATTGATGTAGGCGACGAGATTATCCACTTGCCCCCCGCCCAGCGCGAACTTCGGCATCTCGTCGTGCGGTGCTGCTATCCCGCGGGTCAGAGGTTCGCGCAGCGCCAGGATCGGGTGGCGCTGCTGCATCAGACGGAACTCCGGCGCCTTCGGGTTGGGGCTCTGTCCACCTGTGCCGACCGCATGGCACCGCGCGCAATGGGTATGCGCGAGTTCCCGGCCCTCGCTCACCGCATTCTCGCTCCGGCTCGCCAATTCGCCGCCAGCCTTGAGCCGCTTCAGTCCCGCGGACGCTCCGACGAGCGTCCGGTCGAGTTGCAGCGCGCGGCTGAAATCCGCGACCGCCTCTGCCTTCGCTCCCTTCGACTCGTACGCATATCCCCGATTGAGATAGGCGACGGCATAGATCGGATTGAGCGAGATCGCCATCGTGAAATCGGAGAGCGCCTGTTCGAGATTATCCTTCTTGCGCCAGGCGAGCCCCTTGTTGTTGTAGGCGCTCGCACTCGTCGGATTGATCCGGATCGCATCGGAGAAATCGATGATTGCCGCATCGACGTTGCCTTTGACGAGAAACGCGTGCCCCCGCGCGATGATGAACGACACGTTCTTCGGCTGCAGCCGCATCGCCGACGAGAAATCGGCGATGGCCTGATCCGTCGCCCCCTTGGCCAGCCGCGAATGCGCCCGCGTGTCGAAAGCAACCGCGTCATCGGGATCGAGCCGCAACGCCTCGTTGAGATCCGATATCGCCTGATCGTGCGCGCCCGCATCAGCGCGTGCGAGCCCCCGATGGCGATAGGCGACCGCCTTCTGCCCGTTGCTGTAACCGGCACCCGAAACGATCTCCGAGCAAGCCGCGACCCGGGCTGTCTGATTGCGCGACTGCCCGCAGTCCGAGATCGCATCGGCCATCGCCGCATCCGCCTGCACGAGAGCGAAGCAGAAATACCCCGCCGCCTTGATGAACTGCCTCACGATCGCCCCCTTCGTTCCAGCCGACCCTGGCCCGGATGAAACGGGCGCAACCCCTTAGCTATCCCCGCCCCGAGACCCCACGTTTGATCCGCCTCAACCAGAGTTGCCGTTGCTATGGCTTTCCCCAGCCCCATTCGGCTACCTAGGCGCATTCCATCAGATGCGAGGACGAGATGACGACGCCACAGCGCCCTTGGGGGCCACGCAAAGCGAGCACGGACATCAAGGCCGAGATCGAGCACGGCACGTCGTTCGCCCCACTATTCGACCGCGACGGCCTGATACCCGCCATCGTCACCGACCGTGCCTCACGCGAAATCCTGATGTTCGCCTGGATGAACGACGAAGCCCTCGAGCGCACAATAGCGACCGGCTACGCCCATTTCTGGACCCGTTCCCGCAAGCGCCTCTGGATGAAGGGCGAGGAGAGCGG
>CAMDMH010000238.1 GCA_945901835.1 Devosia equisanguinis
CTTGGTCAGCAGATAGGAAGCCGTTAGCCCTGCAGGCCCTGCGCCGACGATCAGCACATCAGAATGCGACATGAATTTCCGCCCAACCCAAAACGAGGATACTCGAGAGGCCCGCGCCGAAGGACGCCGGACCAGCGTTCCGGAGACTATGCTGGAACGGTAAATATTCGCTGAGCGGCTGGCGCGAGGTGGGAGATGGGACCGGAATGGATCGGCAACTCGAAGGATTGCGCCGCATGGTTTCAAGGAATTTAAGCCACTCGCGGCTACCTTCGAGCGGGGCATCAGGGGACGCGTTCACGATGACGATTGCAGCCTCGGAAAGCCGGCCGGCCGGCGGACAGAGCGTGCGAATTCCGGCGGTGCCCCTGTGGGTATGGTGGCTCTTGGCGGTGGCTGCTGCAACCGGATTGGCCCTGTTGTCGAAGGGCACGGGGCGAACGTTCGAGTTCATCGATTCCGACGACGCGTTGCGCTTCGTGCATGTGCGCGAGTTGCTGGCCGGCGCGCCGTGGTTCGAGGTGACGACCAAGGCGCTCGGTGGCACCGACGGTCTCGTGTCGCACTGGTCGCGCTTGATTGATGGTCCGATGGCGCTGCTGCTCGGCGGATTGCGGGCCGTACTTCCGGAAGCGTACGCGCACAACGCCGTCGTCACGATCTGGCCTCTGCTCACGCTTGCCGCTGTGCTGTGGGCGATCGCGCGCACAACCGATGAAGTCGAGGGCAAGCATGCGTCGCTGTTTACTCTGGCGCTCGGCGCAACGAGCTTGCTGACCTACTACCAGTTCGCGCCGGGCCGCATCGACCACCACAACGTGATGATCGCAGCCACGGTCGCAGCCGCATTGATGATCTGGGCTTGGCCGCCGGATGCGCGGGCGTGGCGATGGTCCGGCATCCTGTGCGCGATCGCGTTGGCTATCGGCTACGAGGCGCTGGCCCCGGTGTTTCTGATCGCGGGCCTCGCTGCGGGATGGGGCTTGATCGATCGCGCGATGTCACGCCATGCGGCGAGCTTCGTGATCGCAATGGTGGCCACGCTGGCATTGATATTCGTAGCGACCGTCGCCCCAGCGCGCTGGCTGACAGTCTATTGCGACGCGCTCTCGTTGAACCTTGTTGCGCTGGCTGCTTGCGCTGGCGCTGCCTTCGTCGCCGTGATGCACAACGACGGCTGGTCATGGCCGCGCCGGTTCGCCGTTCTCGGCGCAGGAAGCGCAATGGGCATCGCGGCGTTCGGTGCGCTCGAGCCTGCCTGTCTCGCGGGCCCGATGGGACAGGTGCCGGCGGAGCTCGGACCGGTCTGGATGGGCCAGGTCGACGAAGCCAAGAGCCTGCTTTTCGAGATGCTGCGCGGAGAACTCGGCGCAACCATCGGTCCCGTGCTGATCTTCGCTGTCGGCCTTGGCGTGACGATTGCCGCTTTCACGCGCAGTTCGCGCCCGGCTGATCGCTTTCTGGTCGCTGCCGCGGCCGGATTCGTTCTGCTGGCGCTTTGGCAGATGAAGTACCTGGCCTACGCGAGCCTGATCCTCGCGCCGGGCATCGCCATCTTCGTGTCGCGTCTGCCGAAATTCGGGAACGTGAGCGCGCCGGTCGTCATGACGATCGCGATGCTGCTGCTCAATCAGTTCATGCTGTTCACGTTGGCGCTGACGCTCGAGAAAGCGATCGTGCCAGCGGTTTCTGCCAAATCCGCAAGCGATGCAGCCGCCGCCGGATCGCCTCAGTTGGCCTGCACGAAGCAGGGCGACTTTCGATCGCTGGCAGCCGTGCCGCCGGGCCTCGTCGTGACCCACAACGACATCGGGGCGCATCTCGCTGTGGCGACGCCGCATCGCGCGCTGTCGGGGCCATATCACCGAATTCCCACAGCCATAATCGCCAACGCCAACATCCTGTCGGCCACCGATTCGCGCCAAGCAGGCCGCATCTTGTCCGCGACGCTGGCCGACTACATCCTGACCTGCCGTCCGATGGATACGGCCCAGATCGCACGCCCCGGCTGGGATCGATCGCTGCTGGCCGCGCTGGTTGCGGGCAATGCACCGGACTACCTCGAGCCCGTGCAACTGCAGGACGCGCCGCTTTATCGAATGTGGCGTGTAAACCGCGACCGGCTTCCCACACCCTGAGGGTGCGGCCCGCCGTCACGGTTTGCACTTCCGCGCAATATCGCCTAGGCCTGCCGCGGTTCAACCGCGCGGGCACGACGACGCATGCTCACAATCGCCATCGACGGCCCCGCCGCCTCAGGCAAGGGCACGCTCGCCAAGCGCATCGCCGCGCATTACGGGCTGGCATGTCTCGACACGGGGCTGCTGTACCGCGCAGTCGGCCGCGATGTGCTGGAAGCAGGCCGGTCGCTCGAGGACGAGAAGTCGGCCGCAGCGGCCGCGCGCGCGCTTGATCCTGAAACCCTCGACGATCCAGGCCTCCGGCTTCCCGACATGGGAGATGCGGCGTCTGTCGTTGCCAAGTTCACCTCGGTCCGCGCGGCCCTTCTAGATTTTCAGCGCGACTTCGCTTCGCAGGAGCCGGGTGCGGTACTCGATGGGCGCGATATCGCGACGATCGTGCTGCCGGACGCCGACGTGAAGCTCTTCGTCACGGCCGACGTCGAGGTTCGCGCCCGCCGCCGTCATCAGGAGCAGGTCGCACGCGGCGAGCCCGTCACCTACGAGCGCATCCTGGAGACGATCCGGGACCGCGACGCCCGCGATATGGGCCGGAAAGATGCGCCGCTCCGGCAGGCGGACGACGCGGTGCTGCTCGACACGACGAGGCTGGGGGTCGAGGAAGCCTTGGCGGCCGCTCTCGAGATCGTGCGCTCGAAGATCGACGGTGGTTGAGATGGCAGGGCTCGGACAGAAAATCATCGCGAAGTCGCTGCAACGCTACTGGCGGATGACGCGAGCCCTCACCATGGGCGCCCAGGGGCTCGTGATGGATGCCGATGGCCGGGTGTTGCTGATCAGGCCGACCTACAGGCCGGGCTGGCATTTTCCCGGCGGCGGCGTCGAGTTGAACGAGACGGTGCGCACCGCGTTGGAGCGTGAGTTGGAAGAGGAAGCCGGTGTCGTCGTCGAAGGCGAACCCGAACTTTTCTCGCTCTACGCCAACTTCCCTGCTTTCCCGTCCGATCACATCGCGTTCTTCGTCGTTCGGGAGTGGCGCCGGCCCGTGGTGCCGGAGCCCAACCGGGAGATCGCGGCGTCGGGCTTCTTCGCGAGAGGCGAGTTGCCGCCCGATACGGTGGGCGCGGTGCGGCGGCGGCTGGCTGAGGTACTGGACGGGGTCAAGCCTGCTGCCACGTGGTAGCAGGCTTGCGGGCACCATGCTGGACCCCCGGCAGGACCGCATGCTATTCGCCACCCGTTCATCCGCGCTGCCTGGAGCCTATCGAAGATGCCCGAGATCACCGTGCACGCCGTCGAGCCGGACGACTTGGCCGACGTTCTGGCGCTGCACGCCCGGGCATTCGGTCCAGGCCGCTTTGCGCGCACCGCCTACCGGGTGCGGGAAGGCACGCAGCCGATTTCCCGGTTCTGCTTGTTGGCGGAAGTCAGCGGCGAGTTGATGGCGGCGATCAGGTTCACCGAGATCACCATCGGCGGCAAGTCGGGGGCGTTGCTGCTGGGGCCGCTCGCCGTCGAAGCGAAGTACGCGGGCCTGGGATACGGCAAGCGGCTGGTCGCCGAGGGCCTGGAGAACGCGCGCAAAGCGGGTATCTCGCTGGTGCTGTTGGTCGGCGACGAGCCCTACTACAGCCGCTTCGGTTTCAAGCGTGTGCCACCGGGGCGCATTCGCATGCCCGGTCCTGTCGATCCCGCGCGGATGCTTGCGGCCGAGTTGCGCGAGGGCGCGTTGGCCGAATACGAAGGCCAGGTCGAAGCCGCGCCGGACGCCAGTGGCGGATGACCCGGATAAGCATGTCCGGAGACGCTGAGCACAGGCAGTGACGGCACGACGAGAAAGGCCCCGCCTCACCGCATGGTGGAGCAGGGCCTTGTGCTTCCTCGGTCGTCGCCTGATTACGCGAGCATGCCCTGGGCATACATGTCGTCGAGCGTCAGGCCGGTGATGCCCTGAAGCTCCACCACTGCCAGCATCTGGCCGCCAACGTCGGCATAGAGTGTGGAGTTCTGGCCGTTGTCGACGAGCGACACCTGCGTCATCCCGCCGAGCATCACGACATCGCCGACCTGAAGATCGGTGATCGTGTCGACCGAAGCGGAGGCGGCGAAGTCTTCACTCTGGATGATGAAGATGTCGTTGCCTTCGCCACCCGTCAGAGTGTCCGCCCCGGCGCCGCCGATGATGAGGTCATCGCCCTGCCTGCCGTCGATCTTGTTGGCCGCGGCATTGCCGAAGATCAAGTCGCTGCCGACCGAGCCTACGACGCCCTCGATGCCGCCGACGATATCTTCGCCGGTGCCATTGCCCATGTCCGACGCGATCCCGTCGAACAGGTTGACGTACACGCCGCCGGTGCCGAAGCCAGACGCCGAGCTGAAGTCGATGGTGTCGAACCCGTCGCCGCCGTCGTAGCGGTCGTTGCCCGCACCTGCGACGAAGGTGTCGTCGTTCTCGCCGCCGTTGACGACATCGTTGCCGGCGCCGTCGATCAGCGTGTCGTTGCCGGCGCCGCCGTTGATGGCATCGTTGCCATCGCCGCCGTCGAGCACGTCGTCATTGCCTGCTGCGAACGAAACCGCGAGCGTCGAGGTTGCGGACACGCCGCTGCCGCCGGTAGCCGTTGCCGTCACGCCGAGCGTGAAGCCACCCTGGTCGGACGACGAGATCGTCAGCCCGGCCAGTTGGCTGCTCGACAGCGTCCACGTGCCGTCGCCATTGTCCGTGCCGGCTGACAGAGAAGCGCCGGCCGGCATGCCGGAGACGACCACCGAGTAGGCGGAAGCGTCGGCGACGTTGCTGAGCGTAGCTTGGATATCGAGTGCAACGGTCACGCGGCCTTGGCCGTCGCCGGTGATGACGTCATCGCCGGCGCCGCCGTAGATGGTGTCGTTTCCGGCGCCGCCGTTCAACTGGTCGGCTGCGTCCGTTCCGGTGACGAGGTCGCTCGTCGAAGCGTTGAGGACATTGACTGCTGCCAGCGTCATGACCGGGGCCGGCGGCGGGGGAGGCGGCGGGGGCGGCGGGTTGACGACGCCGCCACCGGTGCCACCACCGGTATTGCCGCCGCTGTTGCCACCGCCGCAGCCGTTACCCGGACGACCGTCGTCGTCGTTGTGGCGCCGGCCGTGATGGCCGTGATGGTGGCCGCGCCCGTGATGGCCGTCGTCGTCATCGTTGTTGCGACGACCGTGATGCCAATGGTGGTGACCACGACCGTGATTGTGATCGTTGTCGTCGTGATCTTTACGCTCGACCTTGGATTTGTGCCGCTTACTCATATTCTGCTCACCCGCCTCAATGTGCGCTTCAACTGAACCGACAAAACTTGCGCCGCCGATTTGACGATGGTTGAAGGTTAGCAACGAGGGATAAAAGCAATACGTAATTCGCACGGTGGGGTTTTGCGCAAATTTTGTCGGCATTTTATCTATCGCCGACAAGATGACGCGGATGCAGGATGTGGGGGGCACTGCCTAGCCCGCGTTTCTCACCATGGATGACGACATCGGGCCTCCGAATCAGGGAAAGTTGTTTTACGAGAACGACTTCACCTGAAGCGGAGCAGGCGCCCGATGCCGACACACTGTAGAACGGATTCGCTGGATTTCGGAAGCGTGGAG
>CAMDMH010000239.1 GCA_945901835.1 Devosia equisanguinis
CTAGCTGCTGCTGGAGAGGCATGTCCCGTCCGATCCGCTGGTGCTTCCTGGCAGAACCACCACGTCTGACTCGCGGCGAGACGCCTCGCCTCATCCCTCCTCAGGACGAGAAATCCGGCGCGCTGGGACTATTTTGCAAGTGGCTCGTATGTGTTAATTCTAACCTCTGAGCTTGTAGGTAATCGATCCCGGGGAAGCCTGCTTTCAGGTGGCTGTAATGCGTGGGCTCGTCTCGCCTTGGGCTGTTTCGCCCTGCCGACGCTGATGCTCCATGGCTTGTGACGGCCCAGTCTTAATTTGGATCGGACATGCGCCGGAGCCGCATACGCGTCATGACGGACCTGCGCAGGTCTGCCAGCGTCCCGTTCCGCCGATATTCGGCTTACTGTTGACCTTGCCAGCTCAGCTCTGTCGTTGGTTCACCCGACGAGCCTCTATCCCGCCGGGATACAGTTCGGGACGCGTATCTATGTTTCGAGAGCCGCACGCCGAGCACTTCATATGAGAACGACCGAGTCCGGGGACTGGAGTGTCGATGGCCAGCCCAAGGCCGCCGGGATCAACGTCGCGCTCGCGACCGCAGTCGCAGCAGTAGACCCAGAGCAGTTGGCCGCCCTCGATCAGATCGCCGATGGTGACGGGTCCGTTTTTGATCTGGCCCAATGATCTACGCTCGGCATGTATGCGTTGTTGTTCATGCGCACGCCTACCTCAGACGTGTGATCGCCCACTGGGCGTTTCCTCCCTAGACTTAGGGCCGCCGGCCGCGCACGGCTGACGGCTCCTTTTCAATCTAGGCAGGATCCAAACTGATCTGCAACCGCCTCTGCCTTGGGTCGTTTGCACACGCGATCATGACGCGACAAGCATCGGCTCTTCGCGCGGCCGGTCCAAAGTCAACTTGCCACGAAAGATCTGCGTAAGACGTGCTCGCCCATTCGCTGACAGGGATGGCCTTCAGTTTGACGTCGCTGGTCGAGGTGCAGGAGCAGCCGGTTCCAGGCTGTGGGTCGAACTCAGAGAGCGCGGTTCTAGAAGGTACGTGCACGGCGTTCAGTTGATTAAAAAGATGCACGCTTTTTGCTGACGGCTTCCACGCTGCGTCAGGACATCGTTGTTATCCACGACGGCATGAGTACCGTCTTACACTTTCCAGGCTCCACTGCGGCCGTGACCCTGCAAAGAGCGCTATCGCAGGTCGCGGATGCCGGCGGCTGGGCGCTTTTGGACCGCGATCTCGTCGTCCTGTTCCGCCGTGAGCACTGCTTGGGGGGGTGGTCCCATGATGGGATGGGGTACTGGTATTGCCCTATTTCCTCCCGAGAGCCTCGCTGGATCAGGACAACACTCGAAGACGCTGTCCGCCTTTCCGTCAGCCTGCTCGCGGGGGCCGCATTCACAGATGCGAGCTCTCAGCTGGTAACAAATTAGCAGGACATTGTTCAACGCACGTCGTTGTCGGTAGCGCTGACGCAGCGGGTTACAAGTTGGGCCCCATTTTGCGCTGGCGTCAGTGACGCAAGCTGGTCGGTCGCGCTCAGTTTCGGATCTGCTGCGCCCACACCACCGGCACCCCCGCCATCGCGTCTGCCAGCGTCACGCCATCGAGCTGCCGCCCGTCGAGCACAGCCTCGACGATATGCGACGCCAGTGGCCTGCTCCCCTGATCCGTGTCCCTCGCGGGCAGGTTTCGGTGGACACTGGCAATCATGAGATGGTGATGCGCACGACGGGACCGTATGGTCCCCGGCATGACCCAATGCGATATCTTCACCGCGCTCGCGGCGCCCGTGTTGCCACCGGGTGGCGTCATTCGGGCGGCGTCGGATTGCCCAGAGGCTATTGCGCCTCAGGTTCTCGATCTGATCGAGAAGGCGGGGCATGGCGCATTACTGACGCCTCGCCAGCAACTCCTCTTGCGGCGCGGCCTACACGTCCTGGCCGCCGCTCGTTCGACAGAGACCTGGCACCCGCTGTTGCGCTTGCTCCGACGCAATCGCGACGAGCTCGACCGCTGCCTCGGCCTCGCCGTGACCGAGACGCTGCCAAGCGTATTGCTCGGAACTTTCGACGGCGATGCGGACTCGCTGCTTGCGGCCATCGCCGACCGACAAATCGACGGGTATGCCCGTTGGGCATTGCTCGGGACGTTGGCGCGTCTGACATTCGACGGCACGATTTCCCGCAAGATTGCGGTGGCGACACTGGAGAGCTTCGAGAGCGAGGCGTGGGCCGATGCCGGCGATGCAGCCTGGGAAGGGTGGCAGGATGCCATCCGACTCCTTGGGCTCGTGGAGCTTGTCGATCGCGTCCGTGCGACCTGGTCGGACGGCAGAAACCCGCAGCGCGACGTCGAGCGACAGGTCTGGGAAGACGAGCTGGCCGCTGCCTGCGCCAAGCCGGCCAATGCTCAGCGCTTTATCGTCGAGCGCCTGCAACCACTCGCCGATGCAGCAACAGTGCTGGAGAGCCTGGAGGGCAGTCGGACGCCCGAGCAATGCTCAACCGAGAAGCTTGAATTCGACGAGTTGAGCGAGGCCGAGATCGACTGGCTGCACGAATGTCTGCGACATACGCATGCGGCCATCAATATCGAGCAGTTGGACGGTTTTTGCACGGCGCTTGCGGTCAGCCCGGTAGCGGTCTCGCCGCGAGACGCTCTCGCGGAAATATGGGGCGACGAGGTGCCGACGTTCGACAACGCCGAGCAGGCCGACTTCACGATCGATCTCATCAAGCGGCATCGCGGAAGCATCGCGCGTCGCCTCGAAGCTCACCGGCCGCTCGCTGCCATCATGGCGGACGCCGAGCTGCCTGCCAACAAATGGGCCGATGGCTTCATGCGCGGTGTCTCGATGCGCATGGAGGTCTGGGATCGGCGTCTCCCTCACGACGAGCAGCTGACCTCGTTCCTCGGTCACATCCTGATGCTCGCCGTTAGTGCGGAGGTCGCCGAATCCGACGGAATCACGAAGGACGAGAGAGCGAAAATGGTCGAAAACCTGTCATTGGCGGTTCTCGGTCTCTTTGTCTATTGGCGCGAAAGACCTTTGCGAAAGCCTTCGGTTCCACGAGCGACGCGCCGGGGACCCTACAAGATCGGCCGCAATGCGCCTTGCCACTGCGGAAGCGGCAAGAAGTTCAAACGTTGCTGCGGCTACACGGAGCTGACACTCCACTGAGGCCCAACAACATTGTGCCATCTCAATTAAAGCAATAGGCTCTCCCATGGGTTCGACCGCCGAGAAGATCGCCCGCAATGTTGCCCTCCAGGCGAAGGCCCCAGTTGTCGATATGGCTCCCTATCGATGGGCAAGGCAGTTGATCAAAGACGCGAAGATCGACCGGGACGGCTTTGAGCAGAGGATCGCGGACGGTCTTGATCCGTGCCACGCCGTCTATGCCCATGCACAGGCGCTGATCTCGGTCGCGGCCGAGCACTTGTCGACGACAAAGGAGGCTCGCCAGTTCACGCGGATCGTCAGTGAGGCCGAGGACATTTACATTCCGGGCTACCCACCGCTGAGTCCGGTGACGACGAGCCACTTTGCGATGTGGTCGCTGTTCGATGTTCAGTTCGGGCAAAGCCACGAGACGATGGGCACTTGTTTCTTGCGTATCGCCGAGTTGACCGACCTGCCGTCCGGTCTGCGGATAACCGCGGCAGCGCTGCAGGGCTCGCGACTGGGTCTCTATGTGAACTGCGGCCGCGATGGGCGCTTCGTCAGACTGCGCGAGGTCGGTCAGCAAACGCGTCGTGCGGTGTCTCGTGCCGGCCGGCTATCGGGGCGAAGCCGCAGAGATCTGGCTTGCCCGCGTGCTGCCGCCCGCCGGTGCATTGTTTGACTATCACCTCGTGGTGACGACGCCCTACGTCATCGACGGAGGATCGGAGCAAGATTGGCTGGCCTATCTCGATCGCGAGCGGCGCCGCCTCGGCACCAAGCCGCGGCCGCGCGAGATCGACGCCACCACCTACATCATGAAGCACGGTACTGGCTTCAATCATTGGAACGAGTACATCTTCTGCGCCTCCGCCGGTCACCGGACCGATGCGGTTTTCCTGACCGGCATCCCCGATATCAAGGCGAGTCTGCCGCACGCTTGAGGCCAGCGCCGGAAGGCCGGCTCGACAAGGAACGCATCAATGGCATCGATCACTTGGCAGCCGGGCAACTTCCAAATCATGACACCAAACGGCCCCTTGCAGGTCGAAGGCCTGGTTGGCGGCCCGTTCGGCCTGCGCCAGGAGCCGCGACGCTGGCGCCCCATATGGACCGCCACGCATCTGGCGACCGGCTTGCGCTTGTCGCTCGGCAACGGCGCGGGCTTCTACGATCTGACGCTGGCTCAGGAATTCGCAGAGCGCGTGCTGTCGCTCGCCGACTGGAGCACCGGCTCGGCCCCTCGGGCTGATAATGCCGTCGCCAATCAGGTACTCGCGATCTGGAACGAGCTGATCTTGCGTGATGTCGCGGCTACCAATTTGGAGATCGCAGCAAGCCACGCTTCGCCGTCGGCCGTGAACCGCATTGCCCGTCGCCGCATACGCCACTGAGGAGAGCTGTCCGATGACCCACCCTGTCGAGATCGTTCGCCTCAAGATCACACTCGACGACATTAAGCCGACGGTGCTGCGCCGCATCGAGGTGCCGGTGTCGATCACCCTCGACACTCTGCATGAGATGATCCAGGCAATCATGCCATGGAACAACTCCCATATGCATGCGTTCTACCTGCGCCTGATTGAAGGCCCGCGCTGGGCCCCGCCGACGCCATTCGACGATGACTTCGACTTCGGCATCGAGACCCGTGACTCGACGCGGACGACTATCGCGGCTGTGCTTGCCGAGCCGAATTTCAAAGCGCTGCGCTACAACTACGATTTTGGCGACGACTGGCGGCACACGATCAAGGTCGAGCGGCGGTTTACGGCCGAGCTGTGGGACGAATATCCACGCCTAATCGATGCGAAGCGCCGCTGCCCGCCCGACGACTGCGGCGGCCCCTGGGGCTACCTCGCGTATCTGGAAGCGCTTTCAGACCCGACAAACAAGCGTCAACGCGAACTCTTGCACTGGCGCGGACCCTTCGATCCGGAGGCAGTGGACCGGGACGCGATCGAGGAGGCGCTTGGGGAATTTGCCGAGTTACCGGCGAAACGCGGGGCTGCTGCCGACCGACCGAAACGGGCCAGCGCCCGCCCTCGGGCCCGGTAGCGAGCGCCCACGCTGATCCTCCCACACCACTGGCACCCCCGTCATCGCATCGGCCAGCGTCACGCCTTCGGGCTCCCGACCATCGAGAACGGCCTCGACGATCTCCGGCGCCAGCAGCGTCAGCCGCAGCACACGACTGACGTACGACGGGTTGATCCGCTCCGCGCGCGCCAAGTCCTCGATGGTGCCGTAGACGCCGGTCTCCAGCAGTTTCCGCCACCGGAATGCCCGTGCCAGCGCCTTGACGAACGCGCTGTCGATCCGAGCCCGCGGCGCCGCCAGGACTGGGACGCCATCCGGTGTAATGATCTGCTTGCGACCGCCGCGCTTGCGGATCTTGAACGGGACCTCAACGGTGATCGTTTCCATATTGGCCGTCATGCAGCAGCCCTTCGGTGATCACCCGCGATGCCAGCGAGGTCTTGGACCATCTGGCTGAGCCCGTTCGCGCGCAGCCGGATCGTGAGACCACTGGCGTGTACGTCGATGCGCTCGACGAGTAGCTGCACGATGCGGGCCTGCTCGGCGGGGAACAGCTC
>CAMDMH010000240.1 GCA_945901835.1 Devosia equisanguinis
CATGTCCGGCATCTGCTCGGCTCGGACGAAGCTGCGGCGGCGCACCTCGGCGGGATCGAGCTTCATTTCGAATGCGACCTTGTCGGCCAGCCGCTCCAGCACGAAGCAGGCATCGGGGCGGCCCGCGCCGCGGATCGGCGATACCGGAACCATGTTGGTATAGACGGCGTCGAGTTTCAGATCGAGCGCTTCGAGCGCGTACGGGCCGGGGAACGAGCCGACCGCTGTGGCAGAGACGATCAAGCCGTAGGGGATATAGGCGCCGACATCGTGCAGGCAGCGGCCACGTACGCCGAGCATGCGCCCCTCGGCCGACACCGCGACCTCCATCTGCCATTCCTGGTCGCGCTGCTGCGTGGTGGTGAGGAAGTGCTCCTTGCGGTCCTCGACCCACTTCACGGGTCGGCCGAGTTTCTCGGCGGCGATGGCGACGGCGTATTCCTCCGCGTAGAGGTTCGCCTTGGGGCCGAAGCCGCCCCCTACGTCTGGCGCGACGACGCGGACCGAATTGATGTCGCGGCCCATGTGCATCGCGAGGGCGCGGCGGAGCGAGTGCGGCATCTGCGTCGCCGACCACACTTCGAGGCGGCCCTCGATTTCGTCGGGTCGCGCGAGCACACCGCGGCATTCCATCGAGTGGCAGCCGCCGCGATGGGTGCGGATCGTCTCGGTGAAGACGTGTGCGGCCTTCGCGAACACGGCGGCCGTATCGCCGAAGCCGACCTGCAGCGCTGCGACGAGATTTGTATTGGTATCCTCGTGCGCCTTGGGGCCGCTTGCATCCAGGGCGCGGCGGAAATCGACGACGGCTGGCAGTTCCTCGTAGTCGACATCGACCATGAAGGCGGCGTCTTCTGCCTGATAGCGGCTCTCCGCGATCACCATGGCGACGGCGACGCCGACGTGATGGACGGCGTCCTTCGCGAGCGGGCCGTTGGTCTTGAACTGGGGCATGTTGCCGGCCGGGCCGATGGCGGGAAGCACGCGCCGCGCCGGATCGAGGTCGTCGAGCGTGTAGACGGCGATGACGCCGGCAATCTCGCGCGCGGCGTCGGCATTCACCGCGCGGACGCGGGCGTGGGCCAGCGGCGAGCGGACGAATGCCGCATGAACGACACCGGCCACCGGCAGATCATCGACATAGCGCCCGCGGCCCGTCAGCAGCTTGGGGTCCTCGAGCCGGTCGACCCGCGCGCCGAAGTATCTCACGCCCATTCCCTGTGTCCTTCCTGTGCCGGATGCTTGCGCGGCCGGTGGTGCCGAGCATGCGGCTGAGGTTTTAGGCGGGATGGGGCGTGGGGGCAAATGGGGAGGGGGAGAGGGCAGTCTTCGGTTCGAGCCACCGATCCGCTTGCGAGGCATCTGCTTCCTGCTAGCCTGACGTCAAAACCGAACAGACCGGAGGGACGCGGGCCATGGATCCTGTACGACGCAACATTCTCGCGACGGGCTCTGCAGTGGCCGCGCTGGCAGCGGCGCCCAATGTTCTGTCGCAACAGATCAAGCAAGGAGCAACCGCGATGCAGTTCTACGAGAAGGGGTCCGTTCGTATCCGCTATGAGGACACCGGCGGGCCAGGTTATCCGTTGCTGCTGATTTCCGGGGGCGGACTGAACTCGGCAATTTCGGGGCTAAGCACCGCGCCGTTCAATCCGATCGCCGAGTTCAAGAACGAATACCGCTGCATTGCGCTCGACCTGCGCAACGCCAATACTGGGCAGTCCACAGGCCCGCTCGAAGTCGACCGCCCCTGGGACTCTCATACCGAGGACCAACTCGCGGTTTTGGACCATTTGAAAATCGACAAGTTCATGGTGCTGGGCTTCTGCATCGGCGGCCCGTTCATCTGGAACCTCCTGAAGCGGGCGCCGGGTCGCGTCGTCGCAGCGGTCGCGGCACAGCCCGTAGGATTCCGGCCCGAGAAACCCACCGTGCTCTGCGATGGCAGCATCGCGGGTTGGGGACCGGAACTGGTCAAGCGACGGTCCGACATCACGATGGAGGCGATCGAAAAGTATCTGACCAAGATGTACCGCACCGATCCCGACTTCATGTTCACGGTGACGCGGGATTTCGTGCGCAACTGCCAGACGCCGATACTCGTCATGCCCGACGACGTCCCTGCCCATCCGCACGCGGTGGCGATGGAAACCGCGATGCTGGCGCCGAAGGCGGAACTCAGCATGTATCCCTGGAAAGAGCCAAAGGAGCTGATCCCGCTGGCCGTCCGCCAGGTTCGCTCGTTCCTTAAGGCGCATCGCCCGGCGACCGCCTAAATCGACCGGCCTACATCAACGGGTTCCCGTAGCGATCCGCTCGGGAAGTGCGATGGCCCTTCCTCTTGCCCCCGCCCTCACACTATGAGATGCGCGACGGCAACGCTCGTCACCCGCGCCGCAACTGGGGGAAACGTATGTCTACGCTGAAGCTCGCCGACTACGAGAACAAGTACAAGCACATCAAGTTTCGCCGGGAGGACGGCATCCTCGAGATGACCGTGCACTCGAACGGCGGGCCGCTCAGGTGGGGGCGGGAGCCGCACGGGGAGCTGGTGCAGGCGTTTCTCGACATCGGGCGGGACCGCGAGAACCAGGTCGTCATCATGACCGGGACGGGGGCCGAATTCTCCGGTCCGGCGCCCGAGCCCAAGGCCAACATGAGCTATCACGCGATGGGGCCGGAGGAGTGGGGCGAGCTCGGCTGGGAAGCCAAGCACCTATTGACCAATCTCCTGCTGATCGACGTTCCGATGATCGCGGCGGTGAACGGCCCCGCGGTGCGTCACGCGGAACTGCCGATCCTATGCGACATCGTGCTGGCGTCGGACACCGCATGCTTCCAGGATTCGGCGCATTTCGTGAACGGGCTGGTGCCCGGCGACGGCGTTCACGTAGCGTTTCCGGCCGCGATGGGGCTCAACCGGGCGCGCTATTTCCTGCTGACGGGTCAGGTTCTGCATGCCGTCGAGGCCAAGGAGATGGGGCTCGTCAACGAGATCCTCTCAGGCGAGAAGCTGTTGCCGCGGGCGTGGGAACTGGCGCGGATGATCATGAAGCAGCCCGAGCTGAACAGGCGCTATACCCGGGTTCTCCTGACGGAGCAGGTGCGGCGGCAGATGAACGATCTGCTGGCCTACGGTCTGGCGCTCGAGGGCCTCGCGATCACGGCGATTCCGCGGAAGTAAGGGGCCGGCGCATCACCGATGGGCCCCTGGATAGCCGCCTTCGCGGCCATGACGTCGTGAGTTTTGGATTTGGTTTGTACATTCCCTCGCGGCTGTTGCCGCAATTGTGCCCTGCTCAGGGTAGTTGCTGGCTTTGCGAATTCGTCCGCCGCAACTATATGTCTAGCGTACGGCATGATTGTTGCCCTGCGGGCGGCGACGCAAGTTGCATGGTCTGCGGGCCTTCGGCCTTGGCGCGGCTGCGCCATTGCCGCTTTTCCCGGGACAAACGATGATGCGCCGCTGGTTGATCCTGCCCCTTGCCTTCCTGCTGGCCGGCGCAATGGCGGCCGCCGCGGCCGAAGACGCCCACGACTGCGACAAGCCCGAGGTCGAAGGCCGCATCCGCGCCTGCACCGAGCTGATCGAGACGCCGAACATCAGCGAGCCGCGCCGGGCCACGGCCTACGCCAACCGGGCGCTCGCCTATTCGCTGCGCGGGCAATACGAAACCTCGATCAAGGACTACGACAACGCGATCGCGCTGTTTCCCGATTTCGCCGTGGCGCTGAACAACCGCGCGTGGGCTTACTTCAAGTGGGGCCGCGCATCGCAAGGCATGACCGACGTTCAGCGCTCGCTGCAGCTCGACCCGTTCAGCGCGCATTCGCTCGACACCCGTGCGCATATCTACCAGACCCAAGGCCAGCAACAGCTCGCCCAGCGCGACTACGAGGCCGCGATGGTCTATGGCGGGGCGCGGATGGTCACGCTCTACCAGTGCGGCCTCAAGATGAACCAGCTCTACAGCGGCCCCAACGACGGGGTGATCCGCGCGGAGCTGCTTGCGGCGCTGCGCGCGTGCATCGAGAAGGGTGGCGCGTGCGATCCGCTGCCGCCCGACGAGGAGTGCCGGGAGGCGACGTCCTGATGTTTCCTACGGAATGAGATGATGGCCTCGACGGTTCTCTCGCTGCTGAACGGCAAGCTGCTACGTGACTTTTATGCGCGGGGGCTGTGGCGCGACGAGACGATCTATGCGATCGCGGCAGCGCATGCGGCAAAAATGCCCGACCGTCCAGCGCTGCGGGACCGGCACCGGCGGGTGACATGGGCGGAAATCGTCGCAGCTGCCGATGCGCTCGCCGCCGATCTCGCGGCGCGCGGGTTGATACCGGGGCAGCGCATCACGTTCTGGATGCCGGATCGCGTCGAGACCGTCGCCGTGATGCTGGCGGCGTCGCGGATGGGGCTCGTGTGCAGCCCATCGCCGCATCGCAATCATACCGTCGCCGAGGTGCAGGCGATGGTGGAGCGGATGCGTGCGGCGGCGTTCATCTACCAGCCGGGGTTCGGCGCGGATGCCCGCGCGGCCGGGCGCGAGCACGCCATCGACGAGGCAACGGCCGGGCTCGCGGACATGCGGCACGTGTATCGCCTGCCCGCGGTGTCCGCCCTCGATGCTGGACGGCCGCTGTTCGACGGCTTGCTCAATGCCGCGCCGAAGGGGGGGGCGATAACGCCGCCATCGGACGATCCGGATCGCGTGTCCTACATCGCGTTCACGTCGGGCTCGACAGGCAATCCGAAGGGCGTGATGCACTCGGACAATACGCTGCTGGTGACCGCGCGGGCGATCTGCCGCGACTGGCGGATCGAGCCCGAGACTGTGATCTCGACGCTGAGCCCGTTCAGTCACAATCTCGGCGTCGGTGCCATGATGACGGCGCTGATGGCGGGTGCGGAACTCGTCATCCACGATACGCCGCGCGGCGAAAGCCTGGTCGACCGGCTGACGGAAACGAACGTCGAATATCTGATCGGCGTGCCGACGCATGCGATCGACATCATCGCGGAGCTGAAGCGGCGCGGGATGACGCGCCTGGGCAAGGTGCGCGCGTTCCGGGTGTCGGGGGCTGCCAGTCCACCGCACATCATGCATGAGCTGATCTCGTTGGGCGTGGAGCCGCAATCCGGCTACGGCATGACCGAGAACAACTCGCACCAGTACACGCGGCCGGGCGACGATCCCGCCCTTATCGCGGGGACGTGTGGGCGCGCCTGCGAGGGCTACGAGATCCGCATCTTCGATCCGGAGAACCCGACGCGGGAATTGCCGCCGGGCCAGACTGGTCTCGTCGCAGGGCGCGGCGCGTGCCTGATGCTCGGTTATTTCGACGATCAGCCGGCAACGGAAAGTGCTGTCACGCCGGACGGCTGGTTCATGACCGGAGATCTCGGCCAGCTCGATGCCAACGGCTATCTCAAGCTGACGGGCCGTCAGAAGGAAGTTCTGATCCGCGGCGGCCACAACATCAGCCCGTCGCGCATCGAGGATCTGGCGGCGGCGTTCGCGGCGATCTTCCGGCCGGCGGTGCTGTCGATGCCCGATCCGCGGCTCGGCGAGCGCATCTGCCTCGCCTACACGACGCGGCCGGGAATGCAGGTCGACGTGGCCGCGCTGATCGACCATCTCGCTGCGCGCGGGCTTTCGCGCTACGAGCTGCCGGAGTTCGTGTTGCCGCTGCCGGAGTTGCCGTTGATGGCGAACGGCAAGATCGACAAGCCGAAGCTGATGCGACAGGTCGCGGCCTG
>CAMDMH010000241.1 GCA_945901835.1 Devosia equisanguinis
ACGGCCTTGCGCGAGCTGTTGCGATCCTTGATGATCGCATCGAGCCGGGCATGGTTCGCCGGGCTCACGTGGAGGCAGATGTCATCGCGTCTCATGCCCCGCACAATGACTGATTTGCGGCCCGACGGGAATCATCTGTCAGACGGGGCACACTAGCGGTGAGGATAACGGTCTTCATGATCATCTCCGTTGGTTTGCGAACGGCCGATTTTTTCGGCCTTGTCTCGGACCCGGTGACTTGGCTCGGGGAGTAGCGCCAGTTGCCGTGTTCGATGACCGGACTATGCCGCCGGTCTGTGCTCAACTGCAAAGCAACAAGGCGTCATCGGAAGTTCACAACGGGTCGCAGAGGTGTGATGGAACGCATTGCTTCGCGTCGGCCCCCGCACGTGAGATGGCGGCTGGCGGCGTTCGGGAAAGACCAACCGTTCTAAGTTAATTAACCTCCGCAGTATCGTTTGCTCGAAAAGTGCGCATCCGGCGATGCAACCTGCAGCGATCACCCCTGCGGTGGGATGTGTCAGGCGGCAGCCGTTGAAAGGTTGCTGCGACCCTGCTTAGGTGGCGGACGACATCATCACGCCAGCCAGCTGAGGGGACGACCGTGTCCAGCATCAAGATCAAGGCGAAATTCATCGACGCTTCCGGGACCACCGACCGCGAGGTGACGATCAGTCAGGCCGTCATTGCGGGGTGGACCGGGCGCGATCCCGCGGCGGTGCAGAAGCACATCAAGGAACTCGAAGAACTCGGTGTGAAGCCGCCGGCGACGACGCCGATCTTCTATCGCGTCTCCGCCGCCCGCATCACGACGGCCGAGACGATCGAAGCGACGGGCACCGCTTCGAGCGGCGAGGTCGAGTACGTCATCCTGCAAACGGGCGGCAAGATGTGGGTCGGCGTCGGCTCCGATCATACCGACCGCGAGGTCGAGACCTACGGCGTCACCGTTTCGAAGCAGATGTGCGACAAGCCCATCGCGATGTCGTTCTGGGCCTTCGACGCATGCGCGCCGCATTGGGACAAGCTGATGTTGCGGTCATACATTCCGGAGAAGAGCGGGCGGGTGCTCTATCAGGAAGGTGCTGTCGCCGGTATGCTGTCACCCGCCGATGTCATCGGGCGCTACACCAACGGCGGGAAGGCGCTCGCCGAAGGCACGCTGATGTTCTGCGGCACGTTCGCGGCGAAGGGCCGCATTCGTCCGGCGCCTCGTTTCGACTACGAGATCGAAGATCCCGTGCTCGGCCGCAAGATCACGGGCGGCTACGCGATCACGACGCTGCCGGTGTTGGGTTAGGCGTTCTCCCCTCCCCTCGATGGGGAGGGGTTGGGGGTGGGGTGGTAAAATCACGTCCACGCCGAATGTTCCCCCCACCCCTGTCCCCTCCCCACGAGGGGGAGGGGGACCCGAGTTGAACCGCTAAGTCGAGACATCCGAAATCCATGTCCTCATCCAACAAACTCGTGCTCGTCGCCGGCGGTGGTCCTGTCGGGCTGCTGTGTGCACTGCTGCTCGGCCGTGCGGGAATTCCCGTGCTTGTGTTCGACGCCAATCCTTGCTTGCAGGACGATCCGCGCGCGGCGACGACGCATCCGGGTACTCTCGACGTGCTCGCGGAGGTGCCGGGGCTCGTCGATGACATGGCGCGCGTCGGTCTCGTCACGCCGATCTTCCAGTTCTGGGACCGGCCGACGAACACGCGGATCGCGGAGTTCGATCACGCTGTGCTGGCGAAAGACACGAAGCATCCGTTCGTCATTCAGTGCGAACAGTTCAAGACGGCAAAGCTGTTGCTTGCGCGCGTCGAGAAGATCGCGAACGTGGAAGTACTTTTCAACCACACCGTGAGGGATATCGAGCAGGGCGCCGATGGCATCACGGTCACGGTCGATACGCCCAAGGGCGTCGAGACGCATACGGGTGCATGGTTGATCGGCGCTGATGGCGGGCGCAGCACCGTGCGCAAGCAGGCCGGGATAGCGTTCGAAGGGTTCACTTACGAAGAGCGGTTTCTTGTGTTGACGACGCCGTTCGATTTCGCTGCCAATCGCGGCTATTGCGAGCGAACGTACATCGCGGATCCGGAGGAGTGGTGCAACTGCTTCAAGGTCTCGGCCGATGGACCGCCGGGTTTGTGGCGCACGGTGTTTCCGGCGGATTCGAACGAGGACCCGGAGAAGACGCTGAGTGACGCAGACGTGCACGCGCGGATGCAGAAGTTCTTTCCGTTGCCACACAAGCACGACATCTTGCATCGCAATCTCTACACGATCCATCAGCGCGTCGCGGGCACGTTCCGCAAGGGGCGCGTGCTGCTTGCGGGCGACAGCGCGCACGTCAACAATTCGATCGGCGGCATGGGGCTCAACGGTGGTCTGCAGGACGCGGCGAACCTCGCGACCAAGCTCGCGGATGTCATCGTCAACGGCGCCTCCGACAGGCTGCTCGATCTCTACGACAAGCAGCGCCGCACCGTGACCAATGAGTTCGTTCAGTCGCAGACGATCGCCAACAAGAAGCGGCTCGAGGCGCGCGATCCCGAGACGAGGGCGCAGAATTTCCGGGAGCTCAGGGAGAGTGCCGCCGACCTGAAGAAAGCCCGCGAGTTCCTATTGAAGACGGCGATGATCGCGATGCAGCAGCGCGCGGCGTCGATTACCCTGGAGAGCACGTGATGGCCACAACGATGAAGCCGACGGCAAAGCCGTTTCTCGCGCTCGCGGATGCATTTCGCTCGGGCAAAGATTCGCCGTCGGCGTTGCTCGCTCGCTGCTTCGAAGCGATCGACGCGCGTGAGAAAGAACTTCAGGTTTTCACCGCGATCAACCGCGAAGGCGCGACGGCTGCGGCCGAGGCATCGTCGAAGCGGTGGCGCGAGGGCAAGCCGCTGTCACCCGTCGACGGCATGCCGATCGGCGTGAAGGACGTGATCGAGTCGCGGGATATGCCGACGCAGATGGGTTCGGCGCTCTTCGCCGGGCACAACACGGGTTTCGACAGCGCGTCGGTGCGTGCGCTGCGCGAGGCGGGCGCCGTGATCGTCGGCAAGACCGTGACGACGGAGTTCGCGGCCACCGAGCCCGGTCCGACACGCAACCCGTGGGATACCGAGCGCACGCCGGGTGGATCGTCTTCGGGCTCGGCGGCGGGCGTGGCGGCCGGTTATTTCTGTGCTGCGTTGGGGACGCAGGTTGTCGGTTCGATCCTGCGGCCAGCGAGCTATTGCGGCGTGTTCGGGATGAAGCCGTCGATCGGCGCGATCAATCGCGGCGGCAGCATGGACCACATGAGCCAGAGCGCGCAGGGCGTTCTCTCCGCGACGATGGCTGACGGTTGGGCCGTGCTGCGCGCAATCGCGGATCGTGCGGGTGGTGATCCAGGGTTCCCCGGTCTCTATGGCCCGGTATCGGTGCCAACGGCGTCGAAGCCGCGCGCGCTGGCGCTGCTCGAGACGACCGGTTGGGCGGAGACTGGACAAGAAGCGAAGGCGCAACTCGAAGCCGCGGCCAAGAGATTGCGTGATGCGGGCGTCGCCGTGTTGACACGTCGTGACAACGCCGACATCGAGGCCGCGGAGGTCGCGCTGCAACGCGCGATGGTGCTCACGCGCAAGATCAACGCTTGGGAGTCGCGGTGGCCGCTCAACACGTTCAGCGACCGCGATGCGTCGAAGCTCAGCCAGACGATGCGCGATCGTCTCAAGGAAGCCGAGGCACTGACGCTCGACGAGTACCGCGCGAACATCGCGGAGCGCGAGAAGGTGCGCGGGATCTACGCGCGGATGGCTTCCGTAGTGGATGCGTCGATCACGTTGTCGGCGCCGGCCGAAGCGCCGGTCGGGATCAAGGCGACGGGTAATCCGGTCTACGTCGTGCCGGGAACCCTGCTCGGTGTGCCCGTGGCGTCGCTGCCGGTGCTGTCGTGTCAAGGGTTGCCGCTCGGGCTGCAGGTGATCGGCTATCGCGACAAGGACGGGGAGTTGATGGCGACGGCGGCGTCGATCGAGGCTATCGTGGGGACGGGAATGGCGGTGAGGGCGTGATTGCCCTGGCGGGCAATATGAGGGATTTCATCCCTCAAACTCCCTGACCAGGGACGCGTCCCTGGACCCGCTACTTTAGGACGGGCACTGTGGATGCGATTGCATCGATAGTTGCTCGGTGTGTGAAGATGGTGCGGTACGCTTCGCTACCGCACACTACGAAGACGGTAGAGGAGGTCGAATGCCAGTCAACAAGGCGCATGACGAGTTCTATACGCTCGATCTGACGAAAGGGTGGGAGACGCCGGCCGGCTATCCCGAGGGCATCCAGCAGAAGATCATCGCGGGTGGCCTCGACGAGAAGAACAAGCGTGGCACGCGCACGCGCCTGCTGCGTTTCGCGCCGGGCGTCTACACGACCGAGCCGTTCGTGCACGAGTACTGGGAAGAAGTGTTCCTGGTGCAGGGCGATCTCACCGTCGGTAACGACAAGGATGGCAAGGGCGGTACGGGTTATCCGCCGTTCACATATGCGTGCCGGCCGCCGGGTGCCTGGCATGGCCCGTTCCGCTCCGAGAAAGGCTGCATCCTTCTCGAGATGCACTACTTCGATCCCGTCTGATAAGCTGTGGGCCGGTCCGGCAAGGATCGGCCCAATCCATTTCGAGGAAGCGCTGCGATGAATGCCGTCTGGTACGACAGTAAAGGTGCGCCTCACGACGTTCTCGTGGTCGGCGAGATGCCCGATCCGCATCCCGGCCCGGGACAGGTGCGCGTGAAGGTCGTCGTATCCGGCCTCAACCCTTCCGACACGAAGGGGCGTGGCGGCTGGCGCCGTCGTACGAAGATGGATTACGCACGCGTTATTCCCGGACAGGACGGCGCCGGTGTGATCGACGAAGTCGGACCGGGTGTCGATGCCAAGCGCGTCGGCGAGCGCGTGTGGGTCTATGAGGCGCAGCAGCACGGAAGCGCGTTCGGGACATCGGCCGAGTACGTCGTCGTGCCGGCCGAGCGCGCGGTCGTTCTCCCGGCGGAGATCTCTTTCGACATCGGCGCGGCGCTGGGGGTTCCCGCGTTGACCGCGCACAACGCGCTGTTCAAGGACGGGGGCATACAGGGCAAGACGGTGCTCGTGTGGGGCGCGGCCGGCGCAGTGGGGCAAGCCGCTGTCATGTTCGCCAAGTGGGCGGGTGCTCGCGTGATCGCGGTCGTGTCGACCGCAACCGCTACCGACGTTGCGACTGCTTCCGGCGCCGATGTGGTGATCGACCGCAAGCGCGAGGACGTGGTGGCGCGCGTCAAGGATCTGACCGGCGGTGCAGGCGTCGATCGCGTCATCGACGTGTGGTTCGGCGCCAACGCGGAGGCGGATCTGGCCGTGCTCAAAGTCAACGGTGTCGTTGCTAGCTACTCGGTCGGCGGGCCCGAGGAGTTCATGCCGTTTCCCTTCTCGCGCTACATGTCGAAGGGCGTCACGCTTCATACGATCTATGTGTACGGCATGTCGCGGGAAGCTCATTGGGCGGCGGTTCGTGACACGACGGCGGCGCTGGTCGAAGGTGTCTACCGTCCGCGAATCGGCGCGCGGTTCGCCATGGCGCGTGCTGCGGATGCACATGCGGTGCAGGACGACGGCAGCGTTACCGGCAAGATCGTGATCGACATCGGCGCTGCGTGATCCGTACTTGGACGACGCAGTTCAGAAGAATGGACGTCATCGGGAGGAACGTCATGCGCTCATGGTGCACTGGAAGGCTTGCAGT
>CAMDMH010000242.1 GCA_945901835.1 Devosia equisanguinis
TGAACCTCGTCGAGCGCTTCTTTGCCGAGATCACGGACAAGCGCATCCGGCGCGGCGTGTTCACCAGCGTCGCCGAACTGGAGGAGGCGATCGATGACTACCTCCTGCGTCACAACGCATTCGCCAAACCTTATCGATGGACCAAGCCGGCCGCCGACATCCTTGCCAAAGAACGCCGCGCCCTCGATAAACTCGAAGCCATCAAAGCCGGGTACCAAGCGTCAGACTCGGAACACTAGTGTGCAAGGTGGAGTGCGATCAGGCCGAAGGCGAGGCATCACGTACTATCGACGGCTTGGCATGCACGAGGTAATAACATTTTCGCATGCACTAATGTTGAAGCGTTGCGCGACAGGCAGGAAGAGATCACATGGCCGACAAAACGATCGACACCAAGGGTGCCAACTGCCCGATTCCGATCCTGAAGGCAAAAAAAGCGATCGGCGAGGTTCCGGTCGGCGGAACGCTCGAAGTGCTTGCGACAGATCCCGGCGCGGTTGCCGATTTCGAGGCATTCGCCCGGCAGACGGGGCATCAGCTCGTCGAGCACAGCGAGAGTGCCGGCGTATACCGGTTCCTGATCAAGCGCGGGGGGTGATCGCGCGGTTCGCCGACCGTTTCTGTCCTGTGCGGCAGCCTGCGGCCGGGCGTCAACGTGCGTGCCCTTGTACCGCAAGAGCGATCAGGCAAGGTCCGCGGTGCTTTTCGCAAACGGCTGTCGGCCGCTCAGTGGCCGGCAGCGCCGAAGGAATAGATTTCGCCAGGGTGGGCGACGAGCTGGTAGGCCATCCGGATGGCGACCAGCAGCACAAGTCCTGCCATCAGAAAACGGAGCTGTTCGCCTTTGAGCTTTGCGCCGGCTGCCGCGCCGAGTTGTGCGCCGATCACGCCGCCTACCATCAGAATGATCGCCAGCACGATGTCGACGGTGAAGTTCCACCACGCCTGCATGATGGTGGTTGCGGCGGTCACGAACATGATCTGGTAGAGCGACGTGCCCACGACGACGTTGGTCGGCATCTTCAACAGATAGATCATCGCGGGCACGAGAACGAATCCACCGCCGACGCCCATGATGCCGGACAGGAAGCCGATGAAAAGGCCGATCAGAACGGGCGGTATGACACTGATATAGAGCTTGGACCGCGGAAATCGGGTCTTGAACGGCAGGCCGTGAATCCAGTTATGTTGGCCCGATTTTCGCAGCGCCGCAGGCTTGCCGCTCTGCGTTTTGCGGATCGTGGTGAGACTTTCTATCATCATCAGCGCGCCGACAATGCCGAGCAGCGTTACATAGCAGAGCGTTATGACGAGATCGAACTGGCCCGTGCGACGAAGCACACTCACGGCCTGTACGCCGAGGACGGAGCCGACGAGGCCGCCCGACAGCAGGACCGTGCCCATCTTGATGTCGATGCTCTTGCGCCGCCACTGCGCCAACGCGCCTGAAACGGAGGAAGCGACGATCTGGGCTGCTTCGGTGCCGACGGCGATCGGGGAGGGGATTCCCGACAGGATCAGCAGCGGTGTCATGAGGAAGCCACCGCCGACGCCGAACATGCCGGACAGGAAGCCGACAGCCGCGCCCATTCCCATGAAGAGAAAGACGGAGGCGGACATCTCGGCAATCGGCAGGTAGATGCTCATCGCTGCGTCGTTGGGTCCATGATTTTCCGGGGCGTTCGGGTCGCCAAACGTTGCCCCACCGTGGTCAGGCGGCTTCCGCTCCGTAGTACAGCGTTACGACGTGTTGCGCCTCTGCAAAAAAAAGCCAGCGCTCTAGGATCACGCCGAATGTCGCGGCCAGAAGTCCGACAACGGTCAGCGGAAGGATCAGCAGTCCACCGACCGTCAGCGTCAGTATCAGGGCCAATATAGGCAGCACGAAACCCGCAAGCTGGACGATCGCTCTGAGCTTTGCCGCGTGCTTGCGGGCGACCGTGTAGCCCATCTCACGCATCACGAAGTTAGCCTGGGTATGAGGCGGCTCGAGCGGGCGAACGCGGCCGAAGCGACCGAGCCCTGTCGCCGAGCCGCTGGTGCGGTCGCGCGGGGCGGCGTCGATGAAGGACCAGTAGACCCGCTTCAGCAGGAGTGCGGTGGCCAACAATGTGACGACGACCCATCCGAAGTCCTCGCTCTCATGGCCGAGCAAGCGGAGCAGGGTGAGGGCGAGGACGCCGCCGCTCGCCAGAGATAGCGCGACGTAAATCGGCGTGACCATTGGTTGATGCCAGGAGCGTATCGTCGGCAACGACTGATAAATCATGCCGGTGCACCAGACGGTGATCATGCACATCGCGGCCGTCAGGAGGCCCACGAAACCGAATACGCCCTGGTTCTGGCCGAGCATGACCCAGCCGTAGGCGAACTGGGCAAAAGGCAGAAACGTCGCGATGGCCGCGACGCCTTCGCGCGAGAGCCACGAAGTGCGCCATTGAGAGAATGCGCGCCAAGCGCGCTCCGGGCGTCCGAGGTGCGCGGTGGACGACAAGAGGCCGCCGGAGATCAGAGCGAAGGCGAGACCTAGTCCGGCGATGCCGAGCGTGAGATCAGCGGACAGGTTGTCGAACACCGACAGGATCGCCAGCCAGAACAGCAGGCCGTAGCCCGCGCCGGAGGCTGTCGTGAACAGGATGACGGAATAGGCTGGATGCATCGTGGACCCTAGCGGGAAAGGAGTTTGTCCGCCCAGGCGAACAGTTTTTCGGTTGCGGAGCCGTCGCTCTTTGCCGGGGCGGCGGTCGATGTCGTGTTGGGCGTGGTTGCAGCATCGCGCTTGGCACGCGGCGGCAGGTACTTGTTGACGGGCTTGTAGCCCATCTCTGGCAGTAGGTCGTAGCCTTCGCGCGCCTTGACGAGTTGCGAGACGGCACTCGTTTCGTCGCCGAGGTCGCCGAAGTGGCGCGCGCCGGTTGGGCAGGCCTTGACGCAAGCCGGAACGCGATCCGCGGGTTCAAGGGTTTCGTTGTAGATGCGGTCCACGCAGAGCGTGCATTTCTTCATGACGCCGTCGGCGTAGTCGTACTCGCGCGCGCCGTAGGGGCATGCCCACGAGCACAACTTGCAGCCGATGCAGGTGTCGGGGTTGACGAGCACGATGCCGTCCTCGGCGCGCTTGTAGCTGGCGCCGGTGGGACAGACGGTGACGCAGGCCGGCGTCTCGCAATGCAGGCACGAGCGCGGGAAGTGCACGGTGCGGCTCGTGGCACCTTCACCGACGTCGTAGGCGTGGATGCGATTGAGCCATGCGCCGTGCGGGTCTGAGCCATAAGGATCGTGGTCCGACAGCGGTGCGGAGTAGCCGGAGGTGTTCCACTCCTTACAAGAGGTGGCGCAGGCCTGACAGCCGACGCACGTATCGAGGTCGATCACGAGGCCGAGCTTTTTGGCGGAAGGTGCGGGCAGGGCGGTCATTTCTTTTCGGTCTCGTCGGGCGAAGGGGAGATCTCTTGGGACGAAGTAGGAGCCTCAAGCTCGGCGACGTGCTCTTCGAATATGAACTGGCAAGGTTGTCCAGCTTCTACCAAGACGGACAGCCTCGGTAGCGAATCCATGTCGACGCGCTCGAAATCGACGACTGTCGAGTAGTCTGAGTTTACGAAGTGCAGTGTGCCGCTTTGGCAGTGCTTCACTATACAAGTGTTGCTTTGGCAAGGCGCAACCCGGCAAATACTTTCGAACGCCATGAAGTCTAATTTCAAGGACCACTTGAGGTCAGAAGAGAGGACGACAATTGTTTCTCTCTTGTCGCCCTTCTTGCGCGCTTCTGGTTTTTGCTCAACGTAAAACGCAGGAAAGCCGCCAAGCAATTTGACGCGCTTCAATCGTTTGGTGGCATCGTCTTCAGGCGAGAAGTGGTGTGCCATTGCCCGCCGCTCGTCTTGACCCGGAGTCGGAGGTAGCATGTATCGCATGAACTCCTCGGCTGTGAGGACGGGCTTGCCGTCGAGCGGAGGTCGCAGGGTGAATTGCCTTATGTGGCGCTGCACCACATCGGGTACGGGCGCTGGCAACTGATACCCCTTGTTTTGGTAGATATAATTGCCAGCGTCTTGACAATTGAAAGTTTCTTTCGCCTCGATCGGCGCGGGCATCAACGTCAGTGCGGCTGCCACAAACCCGATTGACCATTTGCGCATCACGACAGCCAGTCCTCCACCTTCAGATCGGGGACGCGGGCGAAATCGTTCAGATTGCGCGAAAGCAGTATCGCATTGGTGGCCAACACAATGCTGGCGATCCGCAGGTCCATCGTGCCGATGCCGAGGCGCAACGATCTGAGTTTCTCGTACGTGCTTGCTGCTGTGCCGTCCCAACGCAGAACCAGCCAATTGGCCAGCGCTTCATTCAGCCGGCTCAATCGGTCGTATGGCAAAATCAGTTCCTGACCATCCTTGTTACCAGCAACTTGCGCCAAGCGACCTCTCCAGAGTTCTTCTACCGATACGATCGTCGTGCCGAATGGCAGAGCCGTTGCGTCTAGCCGAACTCGTAACTCCAAACTGGGGCGAATGCCGCGGTGCAACTGGCTCATGTGGTCCGTGTCCAGAATCAGCATTTGGGCTGGCGCCGGCGCCAAGCCTGCCCCAGCCGGACCGCCTCTTCATGAGTCGGGTCATCCTTGAAGATGCCGAACGTCTTCTCCCATTCATGTTTGAATGGGACGTTTTCTCCAGCCGGGTTGGATTTGAGCTGCTCGACGACTTGCTTCAGATCCGCAATCTCGGCCTCTAGTATTTCGATACGCTTGGCCATTGTCCGTGGCTTCTTCTTGTTCACAATCTCTTGCATGTGCTTCACCTCGGTCGTGGGTATTGGTGACGCCATTCGGCCGCAGAAAACATCTTCTACTCCAACGTACCTTAGTCCCGCTTCTTCTTGAACTCCCACCCATAGCTGAGTGAGCTTGGCGCAGTCACGCCGGGCGGAGACGCCAGCGCCTCGAACCGCGGCCACGTCTCGTGCGCTTCGGCGGGTGGGGCTTTCTCGACGGAAACGCGCAGGTCGTACCAGGCGGCTTGGCCGGTCACCGGATCTGAGTTCGAGTAGCGATAGCCGCCTTCTCGCGGGGGGAGGAGTTCGGCGATGAGATGGTTGAGCAGGAAGCCGTGGGTTGCTTCCGGTGCGTCCTTGTCCAAGGCCCATGAGCCGCTGCGCTTGCCGATAGCATTCCACGTCCAAACCGTGTCGTCGTTGATGCCTGCCATCAGCTTGACCTGCGCTTTTACTCGGCCGATGTGGCTCGATATCCAGACCCAATCGTCGTCCTCGATGCCGATTGTCTTGGCGCGCGAGCGGCTCATGAACAGGCGGTTGGCGTTGGTGATCTGGCGCAGCCAGGCGTTCTGCGAGCCCCACGAATGGTACATGTGCATCGGGCGCTGCGTGATCGCGTGCATCGGGAATGCGCGGTCGTCGACCATGGTGCCCTCGAACGGCGGGTACCAGAACGGCAGCGGATCGAAGAAGCGCTCGATGCGCTGCTTGTGGCTCGCCGGCGGCTGCACGGGGCCGTGCCCGCGAGCGGCGAGGCGGAACTTCTGCAACGGCTCTGAATAGAGCTGGAAGATGATCGGGTCGGTCGAGCCGATGAAGCCGGATGCTTTCGCGAACTCGAGATACCCCTTGTTCGCGTGCTTCATCCAGCGGTGACCCGGTTCCAGATGATGGACGTGGAACGAGCCGTTGGCGATATATTGCTCCAGCTGCTTCGGGTTCGGCTTGCCGACGCCGAAACTGCCGCCG
>CAMDMH010000243.1 GCA_945901835.1 Devosia equisanguinis
AGGAGTCGGATTGTGTCTGCCTGGGGGCGTGCCGTCACGCGACAGTGGATCACGGCGGGTAGCTGATTGAGTTCCCTGGCGGTTTCAATCTAGGCTCGATTCCCCACCATCTGCGGGGCGGCAGTGTGCAGGGCGTAAGAAACGCGAGAAGGATCAAGCCCATGACCCCGTCATTGCGACGGTGCATCCTGGCGGTTGCCTTGGCCGGCAGTTACATCCCGGCCATGCGGGCCCTGGCTCAACAGTCTTCCGCTCCGCCAGCGCAGCCGGGGGCTGCGGCGAAGGCACCGACTGCAAAGGCTGTCGCCAAGAAGCAAAGCGATAAGCAAGCTGCGAAAGCAGACCCTGCTGCGGCTCAGGCGGAGGTCGAGAACGGCGTCAATGCGCTGGCGCAGGGGCGTGCAGATGCGGCCGTCGCCAGTCTCACCAGTGCACTTTCATCCAGCAGTCTGCCGCAGACCCAGACGGCGCGGGCACTCTATTATCGTGGTGTCGCCTATCGTCGGCAGGCCAAGCCCGCGCAGGCGATTTCCGATCTGACCAATGCGCTTTGGATCAAAGGCGGGTTGACCGAGGAACAGCGCCAGGACGCCCTGCAGCAACGGTCGGGGGCCTATCGCGAGGCGGGATTGCCCGATCAGAGCGATCCCGGTGGGCAGCGTGCAGCGGCAGGCGCGAAGGGCGGATCGCAGTCAGCGCCATTCGCATCGGTAGCGCCGCCGCCTCCGAGCGGGTCTTCGACGACACTTTCTGCATCGGGTGGGGGCTTCTTCGGTTCACTGTTCGGCGGGTCTACGCCGACGGCGCCGACGCCCTCCGTGCCCTCCGCCAGCGCGAATGCGCCGGCGACGACGGCAAGCGTGACGCCGCGGGGGGCAACTGCGCAACCGGCTGCTGCTCAAACGGCGTCCTCACAACGGGCCGCCGCGCAACCGTCCGGTTCGGTCGCGAGCCAGCCGGACAAGCCCCCGACCCGCATGGTGCCCGTCATGAATCCCGCGTCTTCGCTGCCGGCGGGCTTCCAGGAGATCGCCGAGCCGGCGCGCATGGTCGAAGTGAGCACCACGGCTCGGGCAGGCCAGCCGGAGGCCGCAGCATCTGCCGGAGTTGCTCCGGTTCAGGACCCCAAAGCAAAGGCTGCCTCGCCCGCCGCCGCTCGCGCCGGCGGGAAGGACGCCGCGAAGGCCCCGGGGGGCCCCCAAGGCAAGGCCGCGCCCACGGGGCAAGCCCAGGCCCCGCAACAGGTCGCATCGGCTCCGCAGGCTGTCCCGACCGCGGCGTCAGGGGGAACGGCGGGTGGTGCGGCTGTTCCAGCACCTCGCGCAGGGGCGGCGGGAGTTCGCATCCAGGTCGCTGCGGTGCGCACGGCAGAGGAAGCGCAGGGGCTGTCGGCGAAGTTGCAGGCGCAGTACGCCCGTGAGCTTGGGGGGCGAATCCCTGTTGTCGATCAGGTATCTGCCGGGAATTTCGGCAGTTTCTATCGGGTTCAGGTCGGTCCCTTCGCGGCGACGCGTGAAACCGAGGACCTCTGCCAGAGATTGAAGTCCGGCGGCTTGGATTGTCGCCTCGTCAGTCAGTGATCTCCGCGGGAGACCGCTGCGGCGACCGATCAAATATATCTGGGCCAGTCAATTGAACCTAAAGGCAACCGCGCTAATCTGAGGTTAGATGTTTACTCGGGTGAGGCGATATGGATGCTCGCCGGATCGGGGATGTGGTCGTGGGTGGCAGCGAGCGCGGCTCGGGCAAGTCGGTAACCGGCACTTCGCACTCGGATGCGGGCAGGGGCGCTGCGCATTACTGGGGGCTGGGCGCACGGCTCCGTAACTATTTCCTGACCGGCCTCGTGATCGTCGGACCCGTCACTATCACGCTCTATCTCGTCTGGTGGTTCGTCTCCTACGTGGACCAGTGGGTGAAGCCGCTCGTTCCCCGGATGTATACGCCGGAGAACTATCTGCCCTTCGCGGTGCCTGGTTTCGGGCTGCTGCTCTCGATCATCGCGCTGACCTTGATCGGCGCGCTCGCGGCGAACCTGATCGGACGCACGCTCATCACGTCGAGCGAGACGTTCCTCGATCGTATGCCGATCGTGCGCAATCTCTATCGCGGCCTGAAGCAGATGTTCGAATCGGTCGCCGCCGCCGCCCAGCCGCAGCGACAACTCGTGAAGGTCGGCTTGATGGAGTTCCCTTCGAAAGGGATCTGGTCGCTGGTCTACATCACGGGCGAGGCGACGGGCGAACTGGAGGCCCTGGCGCCCGGTGGGGAGCGCGACAACCTGCTGGTCTGGATGCCGACCGGCTTCATGCCGCCGACCGGCTTCGTCTGCCTCGTCCCACGCAAGGACGTCGTGCCGCTCAAGATGAGCGGCGAAGATGCCGCCAAGCTGGTTATGACCGCCGGTCTCGTGATGCCCGACTACCAGAAGAAGCTTCAGGAGATGGCGGCGGCGGCGGCGGGTTGAACAGCACTCCGGCGGTACGGAGAAATGTGGCTTGCCGTTCAGTCTTCGTTGTCGGCATCGCTGGTGGTATCCGGCTGCATAGCCGCCGAGGTGACCAGCAGTATCGCCAGGTGCACCGCGTAGATCATCAGCGTATTGCGGCCGGTCCAGCGCATGAGGGTGGCGAGAGGCGCGGATACTGAGAACGATATCCGGGTGAAGTTCCCCAGGGCGATCATCGTCCCGGCGAGGAGGCCGATGCATGCGACGGCGTGCGGTCCCTTGAACTCGAAATGGTGCAGGGACGTGAGGCCGATCGCGATCAAGGCTGCAAGAGCCGTCGCGTGGCGGGCGGTAGTTTCGGAGAGTCGGCCACTATCCAGGCGGACGGCGACACCGAGGAGCGCCACGATCGGCACCTCGGCACCGTATTCGAGAAAGGCGTTGATGGGCTCGGTCATCAACGCCAGCGCGCCGACGAGCGGCACGAGCAGCAGCGGATGCGCTTTGTGCAGACCGTCGAAAAACGGGATCAGGATACGCGTGAGGGCGAGCGATATCAGGATATCGAGCGTGTGCGGTGTATCCTGGGGACTGAGCGACAGATCGAGCAGCGACAAGCCCAGGCCCAGACCGATCCAGGACGGCGGCACGCGCGTCGAGGCGGAATACCCGATCAGGAAGCCGAAGATTACGGCGACTGGACGGCCGGCGACGCGGAGCCAGTCGTCGTCGTAAAGGTAGAGGCCGACGTGGTCGGCGAGCATGAGCACGACGGCGACGCATTTCAACAGGTCGAGCGTCGTCACGCCGTCGTGTCTGGAAATCGATGAAGTAGCCATGTCGCAGGTGCCGCCGGAAATACTTCTGGAAAGCCTAAGTCAGGTAACGAACGACCTTTGCCGATCCCGTCGTTGCCCGCAATCCATCGGGTGAACCGCGGCAAACGGTGGTTTCGAGATGGAGCGGTCGTGTTCAACGCCCGGCCTGCGAGTTGGACGATTGCGTCGGGCGCGCCGACCGGGGAAGCTGCCTCGACGACCGAGGGACGAGAACGGCCCCGGCATCGAGGGAGGGAGCTCATGCGATCGGTTGGCAGCAAGGGCGTGCTCGCTGCAGTTGGCCTTCTGTAGGCGATGTCTGCCGCGCCGGACCTCGCAAAGGCTCAGGCTCAGCCAGCGCCCTATCCCTCCAAGCTCATCCCCATCATCTCGCCGGCAGCGGCCGGTGGGTTGACCGACGTCCTCGCGCGATCTCTCGCGGAGGAGCTGCAACGCGGGTTGGGCCAGACCGTGATCGTCGAGAACCGGACCGGGGCCAGCGGCAACATCGGCACAGACCTCGTCGCAAAGGCCGAGCCGGACGGCCACACGCTGCTGCTCGGCACCGCGGGCATGCTGGTCATCAACGAGCTCATCTACTCGAAAATGCCGTTCGATCCGGCGACCGCATTCGCGCCGATCACGCTCGTCGCCGACATGCCGCTGGCCCTGACCGTGAACCCCAAGACCAAGCTGTCGAGCGTGAAGGGCAAGCCCGAGATGATCGAGAGTTTCGCCAAGCAGGGCGCCGATCTCGACGGCAACACGCCCGCCGAATTCGATGCCTTCATCAAGCAGGAACGCGTCAAGTGGGGCCCCGTCGCGCGGCAGCTGACTTTGAAGATGGATTGAGGTGGGAAGCCCCATCAACCGATGCGGCTGACCCAGCCATAGGGATCGGCACCGACGCCCCGCTGGATGTCGACGAGCTTCTGCTTGATACGCAGCGTGGTCTGGCCGGGGCCGCCGGCTCCGATCGTGAATGCGCCGTCCGGGCTCTTGACGCTGCCGATGGGGGTGACGACGGCAGCGGTGCCGCAGGCGAACGCTTCCGTGAGGCGGCCGCTCTGCGCATCGCTGCGCCACTGGTCGATGGAGTAGGGTTCCTCGCGGACGGTGAGACCTTCGGCGCGGGCGAGCGTCATCAGGCTCTCGCGGGTGATGCCGGGCAGGATGGTGCCCGATAGCGGCGGCGTCTGAAGAGATCCGTCGTTGAACACGAAGAACACGTTCATGCCGCCGAGTTCTTCCACCCACTTATGCTCGGCCGCGTCCAGGAACACGACCTGATCGCATCCGTGCTTGGTGGCTTCGGCCTGTGCGACGAGGCTCGACGCGTAGTTGCCGCCGCATTTGGCAGCGCCCGTGCCGCCGGGGGCCGCGCGCGTGTAGTTCTGCGAGATCCAAAGCGAGACGGCCGGGGCGCCGCTCTTGAAGTAACCTCCGACCGGCGAGATGATGACGAGATACAGATATTCCGACGACGGCTTCACGCCGAGGAACACTTCGCTGGCGAACATGAACGGGCGGATGTAGAGCGAGCCGCCTTCCACGGTCGGGAACCAGTCGCGGTCGATCTGCACGAGCTGGCGAATCGACTCGAGGAACGTCTCCTCGGAGATCTGCGGCATAGCTAGCCGCTCGGCCGAGGCGCGGAAGCGGCGGGCGTTGGCGTCGGGGCGGAACATCGCCATGCCGCCGTCGGCGAGCCGATAGGCCTTGAGGCCCTCGAAGATCTCCTGCGCATAGTGCAGAACAGCGGCGGCCGGGTCGAGCGACAGGGGCTTGCGCGCCGTGATCTTGGCGTCGTGCCAGCCTTTCGCATCGCTGTAGCGAACTACTGCCATATGGTCGGTGAAGACACGGCCGAAACCGGGGTCGGCGAGCAGCTTGGCACGATCGGCGACCGGGACCGGCTGTGCGTTCCGCTCGATGGCGAATTTGGGCGCGGCGGAAGCCATGTCTACCTCCCGGTATGGATCGTCAATTCTTGCTGCCAGTCTTGCTGCTGCCAGTCTTGCTGCTGCCAGTCTTGCTGCTGCCAGTCTTGCTGCTGCCAGTCTTGCTACCGTCTTGCTGCGGGTTGGACGTGCGGCGAAGTGGCGTTAGACTGCACAAAGCCGCACTTCGAAAGGGTGGTACGACCCGCGAGAAAGATCTTGCAGGGGTAACCATCGCCGCCTAATAAGTCAACATGGCTGACATAATACCGGGCAGCTCGGCAAACGCGCATGAGCAGGCTGCATATCGCAGCGTGACGCCCGCTGCGGCTTCCGCCGGCGGCGATGCCGACGAGGCGCTGGTCGGGCTCGTCGAGCTGCTGTTCTTCGCTTACCGCGATTTCACCGGCGAGGCCGACGTGGTTCTGCAGGACCTCGGATTCGGACGTGCGCATCATCGTGTACTGCACTTCGTCAACAGGCGGCCGGGGTTGCGAGTGGCGGATCTGCTCCACATCCTCCGGATCACGAAGCAGAGC
>CAMDMH010000244.1 GCA_945901835.1 Devosia equisanguinis
TTCCGCCTTTCTTCCGGCGCACTATCTGGTAATGACCGCAGTCCCTCCTGTTGGATGCATCGTCAGAGCCCATGAGCAATTTTTCGCCTCGCGAGATCGTCTCCGAACTCGACCGCTATATCGTCGGCCAGGCCGACGCCAAGCGTGCCGTCGCCATTGCGCTGCGCAACCGCTGGAGGCGCCAGCAGCTGGAGGGTGACCTCAAGGACGAGGTACTGCCCAAGAACATCCTGATGATCGGGCCTACGGGCGTCGGCAAGACCGAGATCTCGCGGCGGCTCGCAAAGCTCGCGGGGGCGCCGTTCATCAAGGTGGAAGCGACCAAGTTCACCGAGGTCGGCTATGTCGGCCGCGACGTCGAAAGCATGATCCGCGATCTCGTGGAGGTCGGCCGCGCGCAGGTGCGCGAATTGAAGCGCAAGGAAGTGCGGGCGCGGGCCGAGAAGGCCGCCGAGGAGCGCGTGCTCGATGCGCTGGTCGGGGCGTCGTCCTCGCCCGCGACGCGCGAGAGCTTCCGGCGCCGGCTTCGCAACAACGAACTCAACGACAAGGAAATCGAGATCCAGCTCGCGGACGCCGGCGGCGGCGCGGGCGGCATGCCGATGTTCGACATTCCCGGCCAGCCCGGCGCGTCGATGGGCATGATCAACCTGCAGGACATGCTGGGCAAGGCGCTCGGCGGGCGCTCGAAGCCTCGTCGCGTACTGGTCAAGGACAGCTACGAGCTGCTGATCTCGGAGGAGAGCGATAAGCTGCTCGACCAGGATCAGATCACGCAAGAGGCGATGCGCGCGGTCGAGAACAACGGCATCGTGTTCCTCGACGAGATCGACAAGATCTGCTCGCGCGGCGATGGCACGCGCGGCGGCGCGGACGTGAGCCGTGAAGGCGTGCAGCGCGATCTGCTGCCGCTGATCGAGGGCACCACGGTTGCGACGAAGTATGGGCCGGTGAAGACCGACCACATCCTGTTCATCGCGTCGGGCGCGTTCCACATCGCCAAGCCGTCGGACCTGCTGCCGGAACTGCAGGGCCGCTTGCCGATCCGCGTGGAGCTGAAGGCGCTGACCCGCGATGATTTCCGGCGCATCCTCACCGAGCCGGAAGCGAGCCTCATCAAGCAGTACATCGCACTGATGGCGACAGAGGGGCTCTCCCTCGTCATCACCGACGACGCGATCGACGGCGTGGCGGACATGGCCGTGCTGGTCAACTCGACGGTCGAGAACATCGGCGCGCGGCGGCTACAGACGGTGATGGAGCGCGTGCTCGACGAGATCTCGTTCGAAGCCTCGGACCGCAACGGCGACACGGTGACGATCGACCGCGCCTATGTCGAAGCGCACGTGGGGGATCTCGCGCGCAACACCGATCTGAGCAAGTTCATCTTGTAGGTGCTGGCCTGCACGACCGGTATTCGTGAATTCGGCGAAGCACAGTATGAGACGTGCTTCGCACGATTCTCACGCTGGCTTCCCGACGCTCGTGCGCGTGCCGCGCACGAGCGTCGGGAATGACGTGACGATTTCAGATCGATCTCCGCAACAGATGAAGACGGATCATTCATGACACTCGCCTGCGGAATCGACTTCGGGACATCCAACTCGGCGGTGGGGACGGTGACGGGCGGGCAGGGGCGGCTGTTGCCGTTGCAGAACGGCTCGACGTCGGTGCCGACCGCGCTGTTCTTCTCGTTCGAAACCGAGAGCCGGAGCCACGGTCGCGAGGCGATGCGGCGCTATCTTACCCAAGAGCCCGGGCGGCTGATGCGCTCGATCAAGAGCCTGCTCGGCACCGCGCTGTGGAACGAGACCACACAGGTCAAATACACGCACTATGCGTTCGCCGACATCGTCGCGGACTTCCTGCGATTCCTGCGCACGTCGGCGGCGGTTGAACTCGGCGGCGAGCCGACGCGCGTGGTGATGGGGCGGCCGGTCTACTTCGTCGACGATGACGCGGAGGCCGACCGCGCGGCGCAATCCCAGCTCGAGGCGGCGGCGCGGATGGCCGGTTTCAAGGACATCGAATTCCAGCTCGAGCCGATCGCGGCGGCGCTTCATTACGAGGCCGGTGTGAAGGCGGAGGAGATCGCACTGGTCGCGGACATCGGCGGCGGCACGTCGGACTTCTCGATCGTGCGCGTATCCCCGAAACGCGCTGCAAAAGCTGACCGGCGTGACGACATCCTGGCGTGCAGCGGCGTGCACATCGGCGGTACGGATTTCGACCGTCTTCTCTCGATGGCGACGCTGATGCCGTTCCTGGGTTTGCGCTCGAAGCTCAAGCGCGAGGGGATGGATGCGCCGTCGTGGTACTTCGCCGATCTGGCGACGTGGCATCGCGTGAATTTTTTATACGATTCCAAAGTAATAGACGAGGTGAAGACGGTGCGGCGCGATTCAGCCGAGCCGATGAAGATCGAGCGCCTGCTGCGCGTACTCGAGGAGCGGCTGGGGCACGCGATGCTCGGGCGGATCGAGGATGCCAAGATCGCGATCGGCGAGGAGACGATGGCGCCGCTGTCGCTCGCGGGCGTTGCGCGCGGGCTGGCGCTGCGGGTGGAGCGCAAGAAATTCGAGGCGGCGATTTCGGAGTCACTCGACAAGATCGAAGGCAGCGTGGCGGAGACGCTGCGGCTCGCGGGTCTGAAGCCCGACGACGTGAACACCGTGTTTCTCACGGGCGGGTCATGCGGTGTGCCGGCCGTGCGCGAGGCGATCGCGCGCGGGGCGCCGGCTGCGAAGACCGTATCGGGCGATGCGTTCGGCAGCGTCGCAACGGGGCTCGCGATCGATGCGCAGCGGCGGTTCGGGGGGAAGTAGGCACAGCGACGGTTCCCTTCACAACAAGACCCCCACCCCTAACCCCTCCCCACAAGGGGGAGGGGGACCGGAAATGGTTTTTCATTCACCTACCCGACAGGAATGCGCCACGGGTCGGCCGCAAGCGGAACCTACTGGCGCCCGAATGCCACACTAGCTGACTCTCTTCAGGGGATTGTGGGATCGAGACGCGACGCCTTTTCGGCGACAGGCGACTCCGGTCCGAACTCGAGAGACGGTTGGCACCATGTTGGACGGCGTCGGGACGGGTCGCACGGGTCGCCACAACGCTGCTAAGGGTGACGCTGCGCGGGGCATCGACGACTGGTACGAGGCGCCGCGTCAGGACAAGGACTGGAAGAAGGTCGTCCTTATCGCCGGCCTCGGCATCCTTTCGTGGGTTGCGACCTACGTCGGCATGCTCGAGCTGATCGAAGCCAATATGGGCGAGCTCCCGCTCGTCCATGAGCTGATCGTCGCGTTCTCGGTCGCCATGCTGATGATCATGATCGTCTGGCTGCTCGACCAGCTCTTCGCGCCGCTGCCGTTCTTTACGAAGGTTCTTTACGCGGTCGGCTACGTCTTCCTCACGCTGATCTCGGCCGGGTTCGGGTTCGGCTTCTACTGGAAGGTGCTCGAGAGCCGGTCGGAGGCGTCGCGGTCGGCGGAAGGTGCGGTGGGGCAGGTGCAGACCGCGCTACTCGGCGCGTCCACCCGGCTCGACCAGTTGCAGCAGACGCTCGATTCTCTCACCACGATCTCGCGCCAGAAGGCCGACAACGAGCGTACCACCGGCACGTCGTGCCCCGCTTCTCGCGCAGGCGATGGCCCCCGCCGCAAGATGCGGGAAGACGACGCGGCGCGGTTCGGATTCGCGGGCGATTTCGTGAAGACGCGCGCTTCGACCGTAAAGGCCGAGATATCGGCGCTGGAAGCGGACCTCATCAAGATCACGCGCGACGACCGCTCGATCGTCGACGCCAAGTCCGGCACACGAAACGAGTTCATGCGCGCGCTGAGCCGCAAGCTCGATGCGACCGTGACCGGGTTCAACGCGTTCCGCACCGATCCGCAATTGAAGCAGATCCGCAGCGATCTCGCCGAGCGCGCCGACAAGACGTCGTTCGCCGAGAGCAAGGGCGGCACCTACACCTGCCCCGACGCGCAGCTTTCGGGCGCACTGAAGTTCGGGCGCACTGAAGGGCGTGGTGCGGGCCATCGACGGCTTGCCGGACATCGAGAAGCCGAAGATCGCGACCGTCGAAGGCGCCGAGGCGACCATCGAGGCGTTCCGTCGGCTGACCGCGTCGTTCCACGGCCTGCTTACGTTTCGCATGCCGCCGTCGGCCGACGAGCAGCGCGAGTTGCAGAAGAATGCCGTGCAGTCGGTCGAGAACCCTCAGGCGGCCGCGCGCCTCGCTGCCGCCATGAACGAGCAATCGGGCCTGTCGAAGCGCGATTACGTGCCGCTCGCGGTGGCGCTGTTCGTCGACCTCTGCCTGCTGCTCGTGTCCATGGGGCGGCCGATGAACCGGTTGCAGGGCCTGGTGCCGAAGATGCGCGACGCCGAGCGGGGGCCCGTGATCCAGATCCTGTCGCGGTTCAGCGAAATCCATCGCGACGAGAAGATGCGCGAGAACTTCGAGGTGCTGCGGCACGTGGTGTTCGACTACGCGGGCGCCTACTACGTCGCCGTGCCGCTCGATGCGCCGTTCGTCGAGACGCGGCGCGAGCAGGTCGTCGATCCGGCCACGCGCAAGGCGAAGCTGGTGACGCGGCAGATCGCACTGCCTGCTGCCCGCCGCGAGGAGCTGCGCGTCGAGGCTCATCTGATCTCGAACCTGTTCACGAGCTTCGAGAAAGACAACGTGTTCAAGCGCGTGATGTGGCTGAACATGGATTCAGCGCGGCGGCGGCTGCAAGAGCAGGGCAGCAAGTTCGCCAACGCGGAAGCGTTCCGGATCTACCGGTTCTCCGATGGCGCATGGTCGGAGATCATCCTCGGCGCAGTCATGGGAGCGGCACGCCGGGTCGAGGTGCGGCGGGCGCAGGGCGTGGAGGATGGCGACCGCCGCGAACCGACGCTGGACGCACTCATCGACCGGATGCGGCAAGCCGAGGTCGAGGCCGACGCTGAGCGACATGTGCCGTCGCCAAAGCCGATGTACGAGCATCGTCGCGGATACATGCCGCAGGAAGCGCCGATCGATCCGGAAATCGCCGCACGGTACGGCCCCTATGCCAGCCGGGCTCAAGCCGAGCACAACGCCGACCTCGGTGACGATCTGGCGCGCGCTGCAGCGGCCGAGGACGCGAGGCACGCCAATAACAACACGCGGCCGGGGCCCCGTTATCAGCGCGATGACCAACCGTCTGCGCCAATCGCACCATTGCCGGAGTTCGTGGCGCCGGAAGCGCCGAACGTACTGCCGTTCAAGCAGCAGACGCCGGCCCCGAGGGCGGCTGGCGAAGAGTTCGCATCCGAGACCGAAGATATGCGGATGCCGAACATCATCGCCCGCGGCCAAACGGCGCTTGCCGCCAAGATCGAGCCGTTAGAGACGGCTTTGAACGAAGAGCCGCAGGCCGTGACCGTGACGGCGACCGAGCGGCGGTTCTCGTTCGAGTTGCCGCTTCACGATCAGCGCATTTCGCAAGGCCTCTACGGTGTTTCGGGCATCCTGCGTCAGCATGCCCCGGTGGCTGCTCCGCAGCATCTCGAAGTTGCCTGCGCGCCAATCGAAGCGTTCGGCGAAGACGACAACTCCGCCCTTGTTTCCACCCTCACTTCTGCCGCGCCAACAACCTCTTACACCGCGCAACCGGCCGGTTCTGAACGCCACATGGCTCTCACACTGCCGGCGCCGATCCGGGAGCCCGAGCACCGCGGCTGATCCCGGCCTCGAAACGGG
>CAMDMH010000245.1 GCA_945901835.1 Devosia equisanguinis
CGAGAACATCAAGGCCGGCGAGACCGTACAAGGCGGCTCGACCTTCACCCAACAGCTCGCCAAGAACCTGTTCCTGACCTCCGAGCGCTCGATCCAGCGCAAGATCAAGGAGGTTTTCTACGCATTCTGGCTGGAGTCCCGCTACACCAAGCGCGAGATCCTGAAGATGTACCTCGACCGCGCCTACATGGGCGGCGGCGCCTTCGGCGTGGAGGCTGCATCGCAATTCTACTTCGGCAAGTCGGTGCGCGAGATCAACATGGCCGAGGCCGCCATGCTCGCCGGCTTGTTCAAGGCGCCTACGAAATACGCCCCGCACGTCAACCTGCCGCTGTCTCGCTCCCGCACCAACGAGGTACTGTCGAACCTCGTCGAAGCCGGTTTCTACACCGAGGGGCAGGTCCATCAGGCCCGACTCTATCCAGCCCAGACCATCGAGCAGCGGCAGACCAACAGCCCCGATTGGTTCCTGGATTGGGCCTTCGAGGAAGTCCAGAAGCTGATGGACGGCAAGGGCCAGCACACGCTGACCGCCCGCCTCACCGTCGACCTCGCCATGCAGAAGCACGCCGAAGATACGCTCACCACCACGATCCGCCAGAAGGGCCGGCAGCACCGCTTCAATTCCGGCGCGTTCGTCATCATGGAACCCGACGGGATGGTGCGCGCATTGGCGGGCGGTCCGGACTACGGCGAAAGCCAGTTCAACCGCGCCACCAACGCCAGGCGCCAGCCCGGCTCGTCGTTCAAGATCTACGTCTATGCCACCGCGGTCGAGCGCGGCAACATGACCCCCGACAGCGTCGTTACCGATAGTTCGCCATCTTGCGGCAACTGGCACCCCCAGAACTATGGCGGCAGCCACGGGTCCGGCGGCCGCATGCCCATGTGGATGGCCTTGGCCAAGTCGCTTAACACGACCGCGACCGCGCTTTCCCTTCGTTTCGACCGTGACAACGTGATCGAGATGACCCGCCGCGTCGGCATCCGCCGCATCCGCAAGTCCTGCTCGATGGCGCTCGGCGATTACGGTATCACCCCGCTCGAGCACACCGGCGGCATGGCGGTATTCATCAACGGCGGCAAACGGGCAAAACCTTACGGCGTGCTCGAGATCACCAACTCCAAGGGCGAGGTCGTCTACAGCCACGAGCGCGACGAACCCGAAGCAGCTCAGATCATGGCCCCTCGCGTCGCCCACGCCATGGCCCAGATGATGCAGCGCGTCGTGACGGACGGCACGGCGAAGTCGGCAGCTCTCGATTTCACCCACGTCATCGGCAAGACCGGCACGAGCACCGGTCCGCGTGACATCTGGTTCGTCGGCGGCACCGGCAAGTACGTGACCAGTGTATGGTTCGGCAACGACGATAACCGGCCGATGGCCGGTGGTGCGACCGGCGGCGGCATCGCAGCCCCGGCCTTCCAACAATTGTTGGCGCCGATCCACGGAACGACACGAATCCCGACCATTCCCGGATTGCGGCCGCACCCGGTGCAGGAGGCCGAGCGTAGCCAGCTCGCCGCCGAGCCGCAGAAGCGCGATCAGGTCGCCGGAACCGCCGCGAACGGTCCCCGCCGCCAGCAGAGCATCATGCCCAACGAAACCCGCGAGGCCCTGAAGAAGCTCTCCCAGATGATGCGCAAGGCCGGTGGGCTTCCAAGCGACGGACCGGCCCCGGCAGAACCTGGACGCACGCCCGCTGCCCCTCAGCAGCAGGGCACACCCGCCCAACCCGTGCCCGAGCGTGGCGCCGACGTGGGCCCGGCATCCCCCGATAGCGCAAACGCCTCCCGCGCACGCCAAAGACCCATGCCTTGTCTTCAAGCTGGATGCGAACCTTCGACGTGAACCGCTAATGGCACTTTCCGGCACCACCGTTTCGCTCGGCTATCGCCTCGTCCGCTTCCGGCGCATGCTGCTGACGGGCCTGTCGATCTCGACGAACGCTGTCCTGTTCGCCGTGATCTCACTCGTTCTGGGCATCGGCTCGGCGTTCTGGATGATCGACCGTGGCACCACCTTGACCACCCAGCGCAACGGCCCCTGGTCGATGTGGACCCGCGCCGGCCAGAAAGATCTCGATCCCTATACGCGCGCGCGCCAGGCCAAGACCGGCAACTTGCCGCTCAGCACGCAGATCGCCGCTACATGGGAAGCTCGCTTCGACATCGAGGGCCGGCGGCTGCACTCGAGCTGCGAATACCTGCTCGAATCCGAGCCCATCGACGCGACCTGGTTCAACCTCGCCGTCTACGACGACAGCGGCCTGCTGATACCGAACTCGGCAGACCGGCATTCCTTCACCAGCCAGACCATCGCCGCCAATCCCGACGGCTCGTTCTTCATCGTGCTTGCCCGCGAGGCGCGCCCCGGCAATTGGTTGCCTGTCGGCGGCGCAGGCCGGCTCTCGCTGTTGCTGACGATGATCGAGCCAAAGCCCTCGGTCACCGAGAGCGCCCAGCAGCTCCCCAGCATTCGCAGGATCGGCTGCCGATGAACGTCCTAAACCGCCTGCTTTCGCGCTGGCCGGTGGTCGCGGCTGCCCTGGTCGCTGCCGGCATCGTGCACATCTGCACCGTCTTCGCGATGCCCTACCTGTTTCGCAGCGATGCGGTCGCCCGCCTGCAGCGCACCCTGCCCCTGAACGCGTTCGTCATCCTGCCGCAAGCCCGCCCCCGCGCACAGGTGCTGCCCTACCAGATGCCAGACGCGCGCTATGCCATTTGCCGCTACGACCTCAGCGAAGGCCCCCTGGTCGTCCGCGCGTTGCTGGCCGAGCCCGGCTGGACGCTGACCGGCTATGGCCCCGGCGGAGAGAGCTTCTATTCGTTGCCCGCCCCCGAGCAGCGCCGCATCAACCTCAACCTGCTTGTTCTGCCCGGCGGCGAGCGGTTCCTCGGCCCCATGCATGATGCCCGCTCGCTCGACCAGGACGTGAGCCAGGTCACCTCGCCGAACCGAACCGGACTGATCGTCATCCAGGCCCCTCTGAAAGGGCGCACGTACATCGCCGAGATCGAGCAGGCGCTCGCCCAGGCTTCTTGCCGAAAGCTGAGCTATTGATCGGCGATTTACTGGCGTCGGTTCTGCCCCACGAGATCGCCGCAGCGGCGCCCGTCACACTTCTCGCAGCCCTGCTGGCCGGACTTGCGCGCGGCTTTTCCGGCTTCGGCGCCGCCATGATCTATGTTCCGATCGCAGCCGCGTCTCTCGGCCCCGTGGTGGCCATGCCCGTTCTGCTGATCGCGGACCTCGCCGTCGCAAGCCCGATGATCGCCCACGCCTTCAAGTCCTGCTCGTGGACCGATGTGCGCCGCGTCGCCGTCGGCGGTCTGATCGGGCTGCCGATCGGCAACCAGATCCTCACCGCTCTCGATCCCGTCACCGTCCGCTGGGCCGTCACCTGCCTGATCTTCGTTTCGCTGTGGCTGATGCTGTCGAACTGGCGCTTTCCCGCCGGCCCCTCGCCGAAGGTCGCCGCCGGCGTCGGCCTCGTCTCGGGGCTGATGAGTGGCCTGGCCCAGATAGGCGGACCGCCAGTCGTCATGTACTGGCTGAGCGCGGGCATCGAGACGGCAAGGATGCGAGCCAACCTGATCGTCTATTTCGCCATCCTGATGTGGTCCTCGCTGGCGCTGTTCGCCCTGAGGGGCCTCCTGCCGGGCAAGGTGCTGTGGCTGGCCGCCGCCGCCGCCCCCGGCTACGCCTTGGGAATCTACCTGGGCTCGGCGTGCTTCGGCCTCGCCTCCCCCTCGACGTTCAAGCGCATCGCAATCGGCCTCGTCGCGCTCGCCACCGTGCTCGGAATGCCGGCCCTCGACCCGTTCTTGCGCTGGGGCAGATAGCATGGACCACGAAACCGAGCCCACAAATCGCCCCAGCGGGCCCAAGTGTGCTTGAAAGCCCCCGCAACACCGCGTATCTCACGGCCCCACAGGGTATTTCGCGCCGGCAGCACGAAGCGGCACCAGCGCCAGCGAGGATCGCACGACATGGGCTACAGAGTTGCAGTCGTTGGCGCCACCGGCAACGTCGGGCGCGAGATGATGAACGTTCTCTCCGAGCGCAAATTCCCCGCCGACGAGGTGTTCGCCATCGCGTCCCGCCGCTCGCTAGGCACCGAAGTCAGCTATGGCGACAAGATCCTGAAGTGCCAGGACCTCGAGAACTTCGACTTCTCGCGCGCGGACATCTGCCTGATGTCGGCCGGCTCCGGCCCGGCGAAGGAATACGCCCCGAAGATCGCGGCCAAGGGCTGCGTCGTGATCGATAACTCGTCGTGCTGGCGCTACGACCAGGACGTGCCGCTCGTCGTGCCGGAAGTCAACGCCGACGCGCTCGCCGGCTGGACCAAGAAGGGCATCATCGCCAATCCCAACTGCTCCACCGCGCAGATGGTCGTCGCCTTGAAGCCGTTGCACGACGCCGCCACGATCAAGCGCATCGTCGTCTCGACCTACCAGTCGGTATCGGGCGCGGGCAAGGACGCGATGGACGAGCTCTGGTCGCAGACCAAGGGCAAGTATGTTCCCGGCCAGGAATTTCCAGCCAAGAAGTTCCCCAAGGAGATCGCCTTCAACGTCATTCCTCAGATCGACGTCTTCATGGAAGACGGCTACACGAAAGAGGAATGGAAGATGCTGGTCGAGACCAAGAAGATCATCGACCCGAAGATCAAAGTGTCCGCCACCTGCGTGCGCGTGCCGGTGTTCGTGGGCCATTCCGAGTCGGTCAACGTGGAGTTCGAGCGGCAGATGACCGTTGCGGAGGCACGCTCGATTCTCCGCGAGGCCCCCGGCGTTCTGCTCGTCGACAAGCGCGAACCCGGTGGCTACGTCACGCCGATCGAGGCCGCCGGCGAGTACGCCACCTACGTCAGCCGCATCCGCGAGGACGCTACCGTCGAACACGGCCTCGTCATGTGGATCGTCTCCGACAACCTCTTGAAGGGCGCAGCATTGAATGCGGTCCAGATCGCCGAAACTCTGATCGAGCGCAAACTGCTCAAGCCGAAGGCGGCGTGATCCACGAAATGCAATAGCCCGCTGCCAAGGCAGCGGGCTATTTTGCATGACATCCGACAGAGACGACCTGCAACCTATTCGCGGGACTTCGGCCCACCAGCCGGCTCCATGGCCGCGAGCGTGCGAACGATCTTGGCCAGATCCTGCAGGAAACGCTCGCGTTCGGAAGCCGTGAGCGCGCCGAGCAGCATGTCGTCGACCTTACGTGCCACCGGATCGGCCGCCCGCAAAACCCGCGTGCCCTCCTCGGTCAGCCGCACCGCATAGGCGCGCGCATCTTCCTTGGTCCGGCGGCGATGCAGCAGACCCTTCTTGATCATCCGCCGGATGATGTCGGCGAGCGTCGAACGGTCGATACCAGTCCGCTTCACCAGATTGGTCTGACTGAGTCCTTCGTTCTGCGATACCGTTAGCAGGATCGCGAACTGACGGGGCGTCAGCCCACCGTCCGACATTTCGCTTTGAAATATGTCGCCCGCGCACTGCCCCGCACGATGCAACAAATGGATCGGCGAGCGATCTAAACGTTCTGTGCTTTTGTCTTTGGCCATGGCGGGCGTCGATCTCATGCAAGAACCGTAGAGTTGACGGGATTGATCCGCATAAGTTCCGCGCGTTCGAAGCATCGTCACTTCCAGGGAAGCAAGGCTGGCTCTCTCTTCTGTGCCGCCCATCTCCGCTCTGCCTCAGCCT
>CAMDMH010000246.1 GCA_945901835.1 Devosia equisanguinis
TAGCTGCTGCTGGAGAGGCATGTCCCGTCCGATCCGCTGGTGCTTCCTGGCAGAACCACCACGTCTGACTCGCGGCGAGACGCCTCGCCTCATCCCTCCTCAGGACGAGAAATCCGGCGCGCTGGGACTATTTTGCAAGTGGCTCTATAGAATACGGTCATCCCGGGCCTTGTGCCCGGGATCGAGTTTGCCACACCCGGAGCATTGCCATTGTTGCGCCCTGGATCCCGGTGACGAGCACCGGGATGACCTACGTGAATTGAATTGCCCTGCCCCACCCCCTCCCCACAAAGGGGGAGGGGAGAGGGCCCATTTGCGATCCGGTTGATGGTTGGAGAACCCTCAGCCACCACGGCGTGTCTGAAGCTCCTTCATCCGAAGCCTTACTGCACCATCATCGTCGACTGAAACGCCGAGGCATCGACCGCCGGCTGTGATGCTAAATCGAGCTGAAGCGACTCGACGCCGAAATCGGGCAAGCTCACGGCGCGATCCTGGGCCATGAACTCGAAATCGCGATCGCCGAGCTTCAGCATCTCGTCACTCTCGGGAACGAACTGCTCGGGGATGCGGAACTCCTGCTCGAGTTCGCCGATGGGCGGCAAGGGCTGCGGATTGAGCGATACTTCCTCGCCCGCCTGAGCGAAGTCCATCTCACCATCTTTGAACATCTCGTCGAAGTCGTCGTCGTCCTCTCCGATGGGCGGGAGCGGCTGCGGGTTCAAAGAAACCCCGTCGTCGCCACGCGGCAGGAACTGCGCTGCGTCCTCGCTGAAACGGCCGAACTCGAGCTCACTCTCGCCGATCGGGGGAAGTGGCTGCGGGTTGAGAGACACCTCGTCGCCGAACCTATCGGGCGCGAACAACTCGCCCGGCGGCAACGGCTGCGGATTGAGACTGACCTCAGCTCCCGGCTCGAACAGACCGGTCAATTCCGGCCGCGCCGCACTGGCGGTTTCGAAGATGCTCTCGACGGGCGATCCCAGACTATCGAGTATCCCACTCATGTTGATCGGCAGCATGGCACGTCTCCTGGCTGTTGGCGTTGCCGGCCGCACGACGCGCACCGGTTACCGCTACATGACCCGGGAGTGCGCGCCTCACCTGTTCCCACCGATACAATTGTCGTCGCGAAATCTCGCAGCTCTCCGGCAGCACCGTTCGGCAAGCGCTGAAATCAACCGCGCTTGCCCTGTGCCTTTCCGCTGTTTGCGACAGGCGCAGAAACTGCCAGTGCCGCCAGCTCCTTCACCAGCGTGCGCACGCCCGAAAGCCGCGCCTCCTCCTCGTCCCACTCCGCGCGGAACACGAGCTTGTGGTCGGGTTGCAGCTTGAACGACGAATTCTTCGCCGCGATCAGCTTCGCCAGCGCTTCCGGGTTGGCGAACTGGTTCTTGCGGAACACGAGCACCGCGCCACGCGGCCCCGCATCGACCTGTTGGAGCCCGGCCTGACGGCACAGCCCCTTGATCTCCATCACGTCGAGCAGATGCCCGACCTCCGGCGGATAGACGCCGAACCGGTCGACCAGCTCGGCGCCGAACGCATCGATGTCCTCGCGCGTGACGAGGCTCGACAGGCGGCGATAGAGCCCGAGCCGCAACTGCAGATCGGATATGTAGGCTTCCGGCAGCACGACGGACGTTCCGATCGAAATCTGCGGGCTCCACTGATCCTGAGCTTCGCCGAGATCGCCCCCCTTGAGCGCGTTGATCGCCTCCTCCAGCATCGACTGATAAAGTTCGAAGCCGACCTCGCGCACGTGCCCCGACTGCTCCTCGCCGAGCAGATTGCCGCCACCGCGGATGTCGAGATCGTGGCTCGCCAGCGAGAACCCGGCACCCAGGGTGTCGAGCGACGACAGCACCTTGAGCCGCTTCTCCGCGCCTTCCGTCAGCTTCTGAGAGGGCGGCGTCGTGAGGTACGCATAAGCGCGCGTCTTGGAACGCCCGACGCGCCCACGCAACTGATAGAGCTGGGCGAGACCGAACATATCCGCGCGATGCACGACGAGCGTGTTCGCGTTGGGAACGTCGAGACCGGACTCCACGATCGCGGTCGACAGCAGCACATCGTATTGCCCCTCGTAGAACGCGGTCATGACGTCCTCGAGCTCCGTCGGCGACAACTGGCCGTGCGCACGCGCGATGCGCAGCTCCGGCAGGCTCTCCTCCAGAAACTCCGTCACCTCCTGCAGATCGGCGATCCGCGGCACGACATAAAAAGACTGCCCCCCACGCAGCCGCTCGCGCCGCAGCGCCTCGCGAATGATGACGGGATCGAACGGCGAGATGTACGTGCGCACAGCCAGCCGGTCGATCGGCGGCGTCGTGATGAGCGAAAGTTCGCGCACGCCCGATAGCGCCAGTTGCAGCGTGCGCGGGATCGGCGTCGCCGACAGCGTGAGAACGTGCACGTCCTCGCGCAGTTGCTTCAGCCGCTCCTTGTGCGCAACGCCGAAGTGCTGCTCTTCGTCCACGATCACGAGGCCGAGCCGCGCGAAATCGACGCCCTTGCCGAGCAGCGCATGCGTGCCCACGACGATGTCGATGGTACCGGCCTTGAGGCCCGCCCGCGTATCCGCCAGATCCTTCGGCGTAACGAGCCGCGACGCCTGCGCGACCTTGACCGGCAAGCCCTCGAACCGTGTCGCGAAGGTCTTGTAGTGCTGCCGCGCGAGAAGCGTCGTCGGCACGACGACGGCGACCTGCAAACCAGAGAGCGCCGACACGAACGCCGCCCGCAAAGCCACCTCGGTCTTGCCGAAACCGACGTCGCCGCAGATGAGCCGGTCCATCGGCTTGCCCCTCGCGAGATCGTCGAGTACGGCCGCGATCGCGCTGTCCTGGTCCTCGGTCTCCTCGTAGGGAAAGCGTGCGACGAACTCTTCCCACGCACCGGCTGGTGGGCTGAGCGAAGGCGCCTCTTTCAATTCGCGCATCGCCGCGACCTTGATCAGCTCCGACGCGATCTCGCGCAAGCGCTGCTTGAGGCGGGCCTTGCGCGACTGCCACGCCGCACCGCCGAGCCTGTCGAGCTGCGTATCGCCCTGGTCAGTGCCATAGCGCGAGAGGAGTTCGATGTTCTCGACCGGCAGGAACAATTTGGTATCGCCCGCGTAGACGATCTCGAGGCAGTCGTGCGGCGCGCCCAGCGCCGTGATCGTCTTCAACCCGACGAAACGGCCGATGCCGTGGTCGGCATGCACCACGAGATCGCTGACCGCGATGCTCGTCGCTTCCGTGATGACGTCGGTCGCCTTGCGCGCCTTGCGCCGCGGCCGGACGAGACGGTCGCCGAGAATGTCCTGCTCACCGATGACCGCGAGTTCGCTCGTCTCGAACCCGCGTTCCAGACCAAGCACGGCAAGTGCTGCGACGTTGCCGGGTGCAGCCATGGCTTCGTTGAAGTTCGCGATCTTCGCCACATCCTTGAGGCCGTGATCACGCAGCAGGTGCTCGAGGCGTTCGCGCGCACCGGGCGTCCATGCGGCCACGATCACACGCTTTTTCTTGGCTTGCTGCCCGCGGATGTGGCCGACGACCGCGCCGAACAGATTGCCTTGCTCCGCCTGCCTTTCCAGCGAGAAACTGCGGCCGACCTTCGCGCCGACGTGCGTTGCGCCGGGCCGGTCCTCGTCGAACGGCGTGTAGCGGCGCACCTGACAGGCAGCCAGTGCGTCTGTCCACGCTTTCGCGCCGAGATACATCATGTCGGGCGGCACCGGCTTATAGGGGGGGGCGCCGAATTTCATCACTTCGCGCTGTTCGGCGCGCGCGGCGAAATGCTCCCCTATCTGATCGAACCGGCTCTTCACCGCCTCGTCGGCCAGATGATCGAAGCTAACGGCCACCGGCTCGACGTAATCGAACAGCGTCTCGAGCTTGGTATGGAACAGCGGCAGCCAGTGATCCTGGCCGGGATAGCGCTGCCCCGCGCTCACCGCCTCGTACAGCGGATCCTCGACCGTGTTACCGCCGAACAGTTCGATATAGCGCGCACGGAACGTCGCGATCCCGCCTTCGCCGAATGCCACCTCGCTGATCGGCATCAGCACGAGTTTCTGCACGATCTGCTTCGTCCGCTGCGTCTCCGCATCGAAGCTCTTGATGCTCTCCAGCGTGTCACCGAAGAAGTCGAGCCGCACGGGATTGATACGGCCGGGCGGAAAGATGTCGACGATGCCGCCGCGCACCGCGAACTCGCCCGGCTCCATGACGGTGCCCGTGCGAACGAAGCCCGCCGAGGACAGCCGCTCGATCAGGTTGTTCATGTCGACGCGCTGGCCCGACGCGAGCGGCCGCAGTGAACGCCGGATCGCATCACGCGGTGGCAACCGCTGCAGGACGGCGTTGACCGTCGTCAGCACCACGCCGGCCTCCTTGCGCGCACCGAGCACGAGCTTCGCCAGCGACGTGATGCGCCGCGCCACAATTTCGGCGTTGGGTCCGACGCGATCGTACGGAACCGTATCCCAGGCGGGAAACGGGATCACTTTGAGCTCCGGCGCGAAGAACGCGAGTGCGGCTTCAAGCGCTTCGAGCCGCCGGTCGTCGCGCGCGACGTGCAGGATCATGGCGCCGGCCCGCTCGGCGTGAACGCTCGCGGCCTGTCGGGCGATCAGAAGCGCATCGAGACCCTCGGGCACGCCCGCCAGGATCTCGTCGCGGTGCTGCACGCTGGCATCGTTCATCGTGTTTCTCGTAGGTCGGGTCAAGCGGAGCGCGACCCGGCGTCTCAGCGCCGCGCCAGGAATGTCGGGTCGCGGCCCACACTAGAGTGGGCCTTGCCCCAACCTACGACTGCGGCAGTTGGTGGAACACGCGCAGCACGCGCACCAGCGCGGCATAGCGGTCGTCGGGAACGGCGGAAGGGTCCATGATCCAGACCTGCAGATCCGGATCGGGCGCTGACAGCAGGTCCTCGAACTCGGTCAACTCCGCCTCACTCATCTGATCGAGGCGCGCGCTCGCGTACCGGCCGAGCAGCCAATCCATCTCCTTCGTGCCCCTGTGCGCGGCACGGTAGGCGGCGCGGCGGCGGCGGATATCGAGATCGGCTGATGTCATATCGGCTGAAGTCATGTCGCCAGAAGTCATCAAGGGAACTCCCCAATAGCCAGTAGCGCGGAGAGCCTGTTCATGGGCCTCCACGCGCATCCTGCTCGAAGGTGGCACTCGTATATCCCCGGATGAGGTCAGAGGCCAAGCGCCTCACGCACCCGGCCGCTGCTTATCCCGCACCAACCACCTACCGTGCCGGCACGGGAGATGCCGCCGGTGCCCCCCCGAAACGCAGCCCGACGTCCCGCGCAGCCCCCGTGGCATTCAGATAACCCGCCGCGACCAGGATCAGCACGAGCGCGAACCAGAACACCATCCGGTTCCGGCGCCATAATGCGGCCCAAGCAATCAACACGGCGGGCACGACGAGGATCAGCGATCCGATGATCTGAGGGTTCAAGTGGGTCTCCTGGTGGCAGTCAGATTGATTTCATCATTCAGAATGTCAGTTCGCAGACCAACTGCAAAGCGTTGCGAGGTGAAACCAATTTGAGCCCGATCAACGCACATATCCCCATTTCATGTTCCGCTGCCGATCACCGCCAAATCGGGCGTCCCTGTACGCCATGATGCGAATGACGAGCGAAGGAAAAGCGCCATGTCGAAACCCATCACCGACAAGGCCGAAGTCTCGATCGACTTCCCCGACAAGTTC
>CAMDMH010000247.1 GCA_945901835.1 Devosia equisanguinis
AAGGATGCCTTGGGCCACTTCAAATCGACACCACGCCCAGACAGTTCACCAACCCTTATAAATCGGGCGCATCCACGCTATGCTTGCCGCCGTCAACCGGACACTAGTGGGACCTCGCGCTTTCCCTTGCGGCGGGGGCGACTGTTGGAGCGGCTGTCGGTGAAGCCCAGCCACATCACATACTCGCCGATCACACCGGCTGCACCCATCGCGGCGACCGCGACGCGACGCTCGATATCGGCCTCGCCGGCAGTCGACGTTTCGACGCGGCTGGCGATGGTGCCTTCCAGATCGATGCGCGCGGCGCCGACGATCAATTCATCTACGAGGCTGGCGAGAACTGCCGGCGGCAGCATGAAACGGCGGCTCGCATTGAGGGCGCCGGCTCCGGTTCGCATCTGCTCGATCCAGTGCGTGACGGCCGCGCGGGCAAAGACGGCCGCCTCTTCGGGAGCGGGATCTTGCACGACAGAGGCGTCATGTTTTCGGACCGCCGCGAGATTGGCGAGGACGTCGGCAATCTCGCTCTCGGGGGATTGCAGCGCGCGGACGAGGGCACCGAGGCGCTCGCCTTCGGCGCACTGGCGGATGCGACGGACGACGAGCAGCGCGGCACCGTGGCGGCGCGACTGCTGCACGGCCTGGTTGTCCGAGACGTAGTAGCGTTGCAGGCGATCTTTCATGCCCTGGCGCAGACCGGTCAGCGTCGAGAGGACCTGCCTGTGCTTCACGCGCATGTCGCAGACGTCGCCGATCGACTGCGCGAGATAGATGATGCCGCCGTCGTTCAGCTCCAGGGCCTCGCTCCAGGCACTTCCGGGGTCGGCGACGTGCTGGCGCGCGGCCTCGCTTTCGAGGAAGTCGAGGCGGGCGCGTTCGATACGCTCAAGAACGGTCGAGCGGTAACCGGTCTCACGACCTTGCGCATCGTAATCGCACAGGTGCTTGAGCTTGTTGCCGGCACTGCGCACGAGATGCACATTGTCGAACGGGCGGCCCGGGGTCCAGGCACAAGGCCAGCCATGCTCTCGGCCGAGATCGTCGTTCAGGATCGACGCTATGCGCCCGCCCAGATCGACGCGCCGCTCACCGCGGCGAACAGGATCGGTCAGCTCGCGATCGAGCTTCGTGAAAACGACGAAGAGGCCGTTGTCGTGCGGCTCCCGCTCGGTCGGGTCGGCGCCGTGCGTGCGCTCGACCCAATCACCGACGAGCCGCGGCAACTCTCCCAGCTTGCGGATCGAAGGATCGATGCAGAGAACGAGGCTGGTGATCTCGCTGTCGGCCGAGTACCGCTCAAGCAGCATGACGGCCTTGGCCTTCATGAATAGCTGTGCTGTCAGCATCGCATCGCCCGAGATCGCATGAGCGAGCCCCGGCACGGGTTCGCGCGGCTCGATCGCCGGCATCTCGAGGACGTCGGCCTTCTCGAGCAGCTCACTCGAATAGCCACGAACAGGCAGCCGAACCTCGGTGGCCAGTGCCGCCAGGACGGGGCGCGTGAGCGACACCCATTGGCCGAGCTCGGTACGCACGACGATCGCTTCCGTGCCTTCGTCGGCGAGGCTCGTCAGAGTTTGCGCCGAAAGGATGCTATCGACGCGCCGGGTGAAACGGCCGGTGCGCTGGTCGAGGCCGAGGATCGCGTCGAGCGCGCAACTCGCCTCGCGGCCGAAGCCCAAACGGCCCAGCGCGTCGGCCAGTTGCTCGAAGAGGCGCGTGAACGCCGGCAACCCGCCCCAGATGAACGAGAGAAGGCGGGCACGCTCGGCATTGGCGAGCCTCGTACAATTCTCGGCGAGGAACTCCCAGAACCCGGCGGCGGAGAGAACGCCCAGCGTGGGCTCCGATGAAACGGCTCGCGAAGTAGTCGCGGACCTCCCACACGTCGTCCTCGCGCAGGCCCGCGACCGGCGCAGAACTCAGGCGGTCGAACGCCTCCTGCAGTGCAGTGCGCACTTCGACCACACCGGGCACGGCTTCGCGACGCTCCGGCACCGCCTTGGTGTAAGCACTACCTACGATCTTGATGAGGTCGGCGAGCGAGGTCAGGCGAACCGAAATCGGGAAGTTCTGCGGTGCGGGCAGCGCCTTGGCCGACAGGCGAATGACGGCGCTGGCGCCCAGGCGTCCGCCTTCGGGCACGATCTGTCGCGCAAAGGCGATGCTGTCCTGGATGCCGTCGAAACGCAACGACAGTGCGGCGTTACCACGCTCCACCAGAGATGAGACGAGCTGCGTCTTTCCCGAGCGCCGCGGGCCGACCACTGCCACGCAAGTCATCGTATTGACGGCAGCGGCCAGACGCTGTGCGCTCTGCCCTGAACGATAGAAGTCACGCAGCAGCGAAATGCGCTCTGCGCCGACGAGGTCCGCATTGTCGTCGATCCACTCCAGCAGTTCGGCGGATGCTTCGCCCATCTGCTTACACGACATCGCCAGCCGGTTCTCGAAGTAGCTCATTCGCCAGTCCCTGTCGGTGCGGATGCGAAGTGCCCGGTGTCGAGCCAATGGCCTTCGGCGAAGCCTCGCGTCTTCAGTCGCAAGATGATCTCGCTGGGATCGAGGCGGCCCCCATCACCGTCGATCGCCGTCACCAACTCGAGGCCGGCGGGCTGGCCGCGCTCCGGCTGAACGAGTTCCAACGTCACGCGCAGCGGCAGCTTCGGCCCGCGTCCGGGTGCGTCGGGATTGCGTTCGATCACCCAGGCCGCACGCGCCGGCCAACTTTCGATCGACGTCGAACGCCGGCCGATCAGCGTGGGGAGTTCGGAAATGACGGTGCGCACGCTCTGGGTGAGGGCAACGCGGACGGGAGATCCACTCCGCGGCTCGTCACGGACGGTGCCGCCGGTGATCTCGAACAGCATGTCGTCCTCGCGTATGCGCGAGGTGTGATCGAGTTTGCCGATGAAGTGTGATTGGGCTGAACGGTCGAACGGGCGCACTACGATGGCGGGACCACCCTTGCTGAATGCGCCACGCGCCTGCAGCAATGCGCCGGCAACGGCGAGTAGCTTGGGCTCGCCGACGGCGCGTGCGGGATACCAGCCGGCAAAGCGGTGTTCATGGAGATTGACGACGCGATCGGGTCTCAGCGGCATGCCAGCCACGATCGCTGCGGCAAGAACCGGCAGCCTCGCGCCTTCACCGGTGAGGAGAACGAGATCGCAGTCGAGCGCGCCGACGACGCGCACGACGCTGTCGAGCATCGGCCTCAGTGCCTGCCGTGCCGTGGTCGCGAGATCACGCATCAGGAAGGTCACGCTGACGTCGAGTGGCGCGAAACCGTCCGCTCCGTCGTCTGCGGCAACGATGTCAAGACGATCGGACACGGCACGCGCGTCGACGCCGACGCTGGACAGCAGTGTCGCCAGCTTGAGTTCGGACGGTGCGTCGCCCGCATCGGTCTCGCTGTTGGCATAGAGCTTCAGCAACGCATTCGCTGCGGGGGCAAGCATTTCGGCGACGAGACGGCGGCCGAGATCACCGGCCCAAGCCGGCCGGTTGCGATCGTCGGGCCCGAGTAGCGCCTCGGACAACTTGCGCGGGTCTGCATGACGGCACTCCGCCAGCCGTTCCTCCAACGCCGGCAGAATGTATCGCGCAGCTATCGCTTCCACGACATCGTCGCAGCCGATCTCGAATCCATCGACGATCTGGCGGCTGGCGGCGATCGCCTCGCCGGGGGACGCTTCCCACGTCGCGACCGACAGTCCGGTCGTGGCGGCGCCGACGTCGAGTGTCGCGATCCGCAAGGCGCGCGCTCCGGCGAACCCCGGTCGCCCACGGCCCGCAAGCGCCAGCAGAGTGTCCGACCGGCCGCGGAACTTGTAGGCGATCTCGTTTTCGAGATAAGCGATCTGCGTGCTCGTCGCGGCATCGGCGACGACGACGACGGTCGGAGGCAGTGGCACCAACTGGTAGCCTTCGATCGACCATCCCATCGATTGCCAGACGAGCTTGACGGCGGCTTCGACCCGTCGCCGCAGAATGGCTGCTTCGGGCTCGCTCATACCGGCTGGCGGGGTGACGACGATCCGCTCGAGGCGGCGAGGCGAGGCGGGCTTTCCATGCAGCGCGCGGGCATCGGGCGAATTGATCGCGCCGATCGTGTGCATGATGATCTCCGCCACGAGCAGCGACACGAGCGACGACCGGGAGAAGCGCGGCTTCGTCGTCGCGACATGCGCGCCGCGCCCTTCGATGAGATCGCCGGCTTCCGTGAGATAGGCGAGGATGCTGCCGGACACGACGGGATTGCGGCGCTCACCGGCTTCCGGCGCCTGGCCTGCGAACCGCCAGACGTTACGGCTCGGCCGTTCGTCCCAGACGTAATGCATCGGACTCGATAGACCGGTCATGGCGTCCGGGGCCGTGGTTTCGCACCCGATCCTGTCGGCTTCCGCACCGATGCGCGCGGGGCTCGGCCAATGGAAGGCACGCATGCGGCCGCTCCATCGCGACAGCTCCTCATTGCCGAATGCGGCACGCGAGAACGTCAACCGGCTGGTGCACGCCCCCGAAACGACACGGGTCGGCTTGGAAAGGTCACGCAACGCGATCTGCCACATCGCGACGCCGGGATCGCTAGCGGCACCCGCCTTGGAATGAACCGACCTGGAGTGAGTGGGAACATGGCGTTCCTGGATCAACGCACCGATACGGCTCGTGCCCAGATCGAGCGCGAGATCGACGGGCACCATGTCCGCGAAGGCGCCGACTGCATTCGGCTCCATGAAGCGGAGCGCCGGAAGGTCGCATGCCTCTTTGAGCACCGCCAGCACGGTCAGATAGCCGGCCAGATGGGCGAGCACGCCGGCTTGATCCGCATTGCCGTCCCGGCCTTTACGGCCAGCGTCGAATGCCGCCTTGATCCAGTCGTCGACCCAGGCCTCCGATACGAACCACGCGACATCCGCGACATCGTCGGAGAAGCGAAACGGTGCGCCGGACTTCAGGTCTTCGTGGGTCGGTCCGACGTAGGCGCGGGAAGGATTGCCCGCATCGAATTCGATGGACGTGTCGATAGCAAGGACGACGCGATACCCAAGGTGGCCTTCCGCATCGGGTTCGCGGGCAATGAAGACGCGCGTCCAGTTCGACGGCCCCTCGTCCAGCGTGAGCGTATCGTCGTCCTCGCTGCGGGTGACGCGCATGAACGGCAACGGAAGCCACGTATCGAGAAACGGCGCCAACGCATCCACGCCGCCGATCGCGTAGGTGCGGGACGGATCACACGGCGCGCCGGTCAGCGGATGATGAAAGACGCCATCGCTGGTCGCAGCGACATGCAAGGAGGGATCGCTGCCGTCGGCCGAGTCCTCGAAGAACCGTCGCCGTGTCTGCGCCACGAGTACTTCAGGCATTTGGAAGTCGACGAACTGGATCGAGCTGTTGGAGACGAGCGTGATGAGCACGGACCGCACCGTCGACGCAGAAGCGCCGGTCCTTCCACCGTCCTGCCCCACGTCCTCCGGCGGCACTTCGCCCAGATCCAGCATACTCGCACACGTCCCGATCCGCCTTCGCGAGGCGGAGTCCCTGAATTGAACAATCGTAAGAGCCACTTGCAAAATAGTCCCAGCGCGCCGGATTTCTCGTCCTGAGGAGGGATGAGGCGAGGCGTCTCGCCGCGAGTCAGACGTGGTGGTTCTGCCAGGAAGCACCAGCGGATCGGACGGGACATGCCTCTCCAGCAGCAGCTAG
>CAMDMH010000248.1 GCA_945901835.1 Devosia equisanguinis
GGTCGCGGCCGACGTGTCCGTGACATAGAGCGCGTCCAATTCCCCGCGCTGCACCGCGAGCGCGATCTCGGCACTCCCGCGATAGCCGAGCACGACGCGACAATCGATCAGCAAGGCCTCGCAGGTAACCGAAGCGCCGTCCGATGGTCCCCCCGTCGGCCCCGTCCCGCCCCAGCGGATCTTCTGTCCGGGCTTGACGAGATCATCGGGCGTCCTGATCGGCGAGTTCGGACTGACCAGCACACCCCAAGGCTCGGCGGCGACCAAGCCCAGGTGCGGGATCTTGGTGAAATCGAACTTGATGTTCTCCTGCCCCAGCAGTTGCGACAGCAGCGTCGGCGTGCCGTTGACGATCTTGATCCTGAGGCCGTCTGGCTGAGCGACCATCAACTGGTTCATCGCCAGCATCCCGCCCGCGCCGATCTGGTTTTCGACGACCACGTTCGCGTCGAGCAGCTTGCCGATATGCGGCGCGAGCATACGCGCATACGCATCGAACCCACCGCCGACCGCCACGCCGACGACGAACCGGACGGTCTTGCTCTTGTAGAATTCCGCCGCACTCTGCGCGACGGCGGCGGCGTGACCGGCGACGACGAATCCCGCCGCCAACACTGCCCAAAATACACGACGCCTCGCCATATCCGCCCCTAATCCTATTGCCTATTGCCTATTCCCGACTGCCTGCTGCCTGCACTTCACTGCGGCTTGAAGCCGGCCGCCTTCACGATCTCGATGTTGACGTCGATCTCCTTGCGCAGGAAGGCATCCACCTCCCCCGGCTTCATCGGCATCGGCTCGCCGCCGAGACCTTCGATCTTCGCCTCGATGTCCTTCAATGAAAGCGCCTTCTGCACTTCCGCGGCGAGTCGGTCGATGATGGGGCGCGGCGTCTTTACCGGGGCGAGCGCGATCGCCCAGAATTCATAGCCGGCGTTGGCCAGACCGGCCTCGGCGGTTGTCGGCACCTCCGGCATCGAGCGCGCGCGCTTTGCGGACCCTACGGCCAGCGCGTTCATCTTGCCCTCACGGACGAGCGGCACGGCATTGAGGACTGGCGCCACATAGAAATCGAGGCGGTCGGCGAGGATCTCCGTCAATCCTTCGGGCGTGCCGCGAAATGCAATGTGTACGGCATTCATCTTGCCCGCGATGCGCACGCGCTCGAGGAACAGGTGGCCGGCACTGCCAGCCCCCGCAGAACCGAAATTGAGCGAACTCTTCTGCCCGGCCGCGACGAGATCGGCGAGCGTCTTGTATTTGAGCGGCGCGACAACCGAGATCGGCAGGTTGGCGAGCATCGCCACCCCCGCGAAATCGTCGGCGGGATGATAGCTGGTCTTCGAGTAGGTCGCAGCCACCGCCGCATGCGAGGAGGAGTTGACCAGCAGCGTGTAGCCGTCGGGATCAGCCTTGGCGACGAAGGCTGAACCGATCGTCGTGCCGGCGCCCGTCCGGTTCTCGACAATGAACGTCTGGCCGATCTGCTTGCCGACCTGATCGAACACCACGCGCGCCGAGATGTCGGTCGAACTGCCGGCCGTGAACGGCACGATGACCTTGATGGGCTGCTTGGCGGGCCACTCCTGGGCGCTCACAGAGCACGGCCCCACTGCGGCAATCGCAACCGCAAGCCCCGCGCGAACCACGTTCAGCATAAGCATTCCTCCCTTGCAAGAAACCCTTCGGTACTCGTCGCGCCGCACTAAACGACACGGCAGCCCCCCAGACAAGCCTCGCTGCTTGGCCGATCCCTCCCCATCCGGCGGGGCGTGCGACAGCCCGTCATCGTGGCACCCGCGCCTGCCGCCTTGTCGATCCGGCTGCGACACCGCATTGTCCGGCCACGAGCCTGCCGGATCGAGGAACAGCGAAATGCAGACATTGCCGGGCAAGACCTACGAAACGTCGGTGCTGATCGTCGGCGGTGGTCCCGTCGGGCTGGCGCTCGCCTGCGAGCTGGGCCTGCGCGGCATCGACTGCATCATCGCGGAAAAACGCGACGGCAAGCTCCACGTTCCCAAGATGAGCCTCGTGAGTGCCGGCGGTATGGAGTTCTGCCGGCGATGGGGCATCGCGCACGCGGTGCGGACGGCCGTCTGGTCGGAGCATCATGCGCTCGACTTCGTCTACATGGAGACGCTCGCGGGAACCGAGCTGACGCGCATAAAGATACCGTCTTACGCAGAAAGCCGTTCCGACTGGACACCGGAAGGCATGTGCCAGTGTCCGCAGATCTTCTTCGATCCGATCCTCGCAGGCCGCGTCGCCAAGCTCGCAGATGTGGCGACGCTGTACGAGACGGGTGTCGATAGCTTCTCCGCCGACGCCGACGGCGTCACCGCAGAAATCTCGCACGTCGAAACCGGCGAACGAGGACGCATCCGCGCGAAGTACCTCGTCGGTTGCGACGGCGCACACAGCTTCGTGCGCGAGTCCCTGGGCATTCCCCTCGAAGGCGAAGGCGGCATCGCCAACAGCGTCAACATCTTCTTCCGTTCGCCCGATCTGGAAAAGCTCAACCCCAAAGGCTGGGCGCGCATCTACCGGCCGATCGACGAGGAAGGCTGCTGGTCGGAGCTGATCCCGATCGACGGCAAAGAGCTATGGCGGCTCACCGTGTTCGACGATCCGCGCTACGAAAAGGACCCTCGCGCCGCACTGAAGCGGGTGGCGGGCTTCGAGGTGCCCTGCGAAATCATCTCGACGTTGCTGTGGGAGCGGCGAGACGCCGTTGCGGCGCGTTATGGCGGAGGTCGCGTCTGGCTCGCCGGCGATTCCGTGCATCAATCCTCTCCGACTGGAGGCGCGGGCATGCACACCGGCATCGAGGAAGCGGTCAACATCGCGTGGAAGCTCGAGGCCGTGCTGAAAGGCTGGGGCGGGCCCAAGCTGCTGCCGTCCTACGAGACGGAGCGCAAGCCCATCGCGTCGCGTAACATCGAGCTGTCCACGCTGACCTATCGCGCGCTCCGCTCGATCCCGCCGACGCCCGCGGTCCGCACGGAGGCCGCGTGGCGCACGACCAACCTCTCGACGTATTCGATCCCCGATCATGTCCGCTCGTGCCCGACGCTGGTCGGCTCGCCTGTCATCGTCGACGACGGCTCGCCGTTACTCGATCGCGCGCCGGCAAAGCCGGTGGCCTCGACACGCCCGGGTGCACGCGCGCCGCACGCCTGGATCGGCGACAACAAGTCGACGCTCGATCTCTTTGGCGACGGCTTCGTGCTGTTGCGGCTGGGCGCAAATCCACCCGACACCAGCGCGCTTCTCGCCGCCGCCAGGACCCGCGGGGTTCCCATGCGCGACATCGCGATATCTGACGAGGCGGTGGCAAAGACCTACGAGCGCCCGCTCGTGCTCGTGCGGCCCGACTTCCACGTCGCATGGCGCGGTACGGCCGTGCCCGCCGACTGCCTCGCCGTCATCGATACGATCCGTGGTGCATGACGCGACAGCGCTTTAGTTCTGCGCGCGCGTGAGTTGGCCGGTCCGCTCCTGCAGCACGTGCACGCCGAGCTTCAGCGCCTTTTCGTCGGAAAGGTAGTTCATCTCGCTGTTCGACTTCTCGAGCATCATGCTCATGAACTCGATGTCCGCGCCGATCGCCGTGAGGTAGTCCGCGATCGCGAGCAGCGAGTGCTGGGTCGTCGCCACCGCCTCCTGCATGTCGGCGACGGTGAATTCCTTGTCCGGCACGAGGCGCTTCAGTCCATGAAAGCCGATCTCGGCGTCGGCGCCTTTCACGCGCCATGTAATTCCGCTCGCATCGCGGCCGCCCAGAAACGTGAGCGCGCAGGCACTGAGGCATGAGCTGCCCTTGCCGACCACTTCAACACGAATGCGGTTCGCATGGATATGCCGCCCGATGCGCATCGCTTCGTCGATCGCCCCGCCGGTGGAATCGAGCCGCACGACGATCTGACGCCCCGCGCCCAGCGAAGCGAGATGCGACTGCACGCGCTGCGCGTCGCCGCGCTCCATCCCACCCTTGATCTGAACGACCCTGACCGCCGGGTCCGAAATCTGGACGTCATCGAACGCGACACCCGCCTGTGCGGCCGTAGCCAGAGAGACCACGCACCAGACCATGAGACCGAAGCTCGCAAGCCGGCGTTGAAGTTATAGCATCATGAAATCCACCATCAGTCATGAACACGCGCTCAATGGATGCTGCTGAGCCTTTGGGGTATGGGCTTGCCCGCATCCATCAGGCGCCCCGTCGCCTCGTCGAGCACTTGGAAACCTCGCTTCAGACACTCTTCGTTCGAGATCACGTTCATGCTCTCTGACGGCGCGCGCAGCATGAGTTGCAGCTTGGAGAGATCCTCCCCTATCTGCTTGAGGTAGGTGACGATCAACCCCGTCGTGACCTGCGGACGCGCGACCTCGGCCTCGTAGTCCGCCTTCGTGTAGACCTTGAGCGGATCGTAGGTGCGGCGGAACTGATGAAAGCCGAGCTTGCCGCCCGACATCTTGATCCGCCCAGGCAGGCCGGTCCTGAAATCGCGACCACCGAGGAACGCCAGCGCGCACGCACTGTAGCAGATCGCGCCGTCGCCCTTGACGACCGTCGTGATCTTCGCTCGGTGAAACAATGTCCCGAGTTGTAGCCCCTCACTGACGAGGCCACCGGGGCTCTCCAGGATGACCGAAACGTTGGTGCCGATGGGCAGCTTCTCGAGCGCTTTCGTCATACGCTGGAAATCACCAGCGACGATCGAACCTTCCAACAGGAACGTCGCGGTTCCCGGACGCCCGTTCTCGATGCGGGTGACAGTCGCAGCAGACGCCGCAGACACCAGCGTTGCAGCACAGCCGAGTGCGGCAGCGGCGCGGCGCATCAGATCGCTAATACGGGTCATCGGCGAAGTCTCCACGGCAGGCGGGGCGCACCTCGATCTGGCGCGGCGAGCATGGAGACAAACTAGGCGATCACGGCAGGCAAAACTGTTCCGCGGGGTACACGCAGCGCCCTCGAACCAACGAGTTGCCGGTTCGGTTAACCGCCTACAGCGGAACTCGGATCACCGCCCGCAATCCGCCCATCGAACTTTCACCCAGCACGACGTTGCCGCCGTGGCCGACCGCGATGTCCCGTGCGATCGCCAGCCCCAGACCGGAGCCGCCGGTCGACTGGTTGCGCGCATGGTCCAGCCGATAGAACGGCCGGAACACGTTCTCCCGCTCCTCCGGCGGAATGCCCGGCCCGTCGTCGTCGACCTCCACCCGCAGAAAACCACGCTCGGTCGCGGCACGGATGACGATATGCTCGCCGTAGCGCGCCGCATTGCTGACGAGGTTCGTGATCGCCCGCTTGAAGGCTTGTCGCTTCAACGGAAGCTCGAGATCCTTGCGCCGCCGCCGCAGCTTCAGATCGATCGACACGCCGTAGATCTGGGCGTCCTCGTGGATCTCCTCCAGCAACTCACGCAGGTTGGTCGGCCGCGCCTCTTCGCCGCCGTCCCCGCGCGTGAACGCGAGGTAGTCCTCGAGCATATGCCACATCTCGTTGACGTCGTTGTTCATCGCCCGGACTTCAGGCGTATCACCGAGCAGGGCGAGCTGGAGTTTGTAGCGCGTGAGGATCGTGCGCAGATCGTGGCTGATACCGGCCAGCATCGTCGTCCGCTGATCGACATGCTGCTTGATGCGGTCGCGCATCTCGATGAAGGCTTGAGCAGCCGCCCGCACCTCC
>CAMDMH010000249.1 GCA_945901835.1 Devosia equisanguinis
GTCAGCGCGTTGCTCGAAGGTCTGGCCAAGGCCAAGGTCGCCAAGAAGCCGAAGGGCCAACGGACCGTTCCGAAGGTCGCCCCGCCCGAGAAGAAGTCGGGCGCCTACGGCGTAGCCGATCTCGCCCGTCTCTTCGCGATCGCAGCCGAAGGCGAGAACATCTCGGTCATCTGCCGCTCGCTCGGCTGGCCGCCGAACGCGAACACGATCGAACACCCCCTCGACATGCTCGGCTCGAACGGCGGCGGCGGTCTCGCGGCCGGCCCCAGCATGGCCGTCGGTGCAGCGCTCGCACTTCGCGATCATCACCCCGGCCGCATCCCCGTCGCGATCCTCGGCGATGGCGACTACATGATGGGCTCGGGTGCACTGTGGAGCGCCTCCAACCAGGGCATTCCCCTGCTGCTGATCATCGCCAACAACCGCTCGTACTTCAACGACGAGGAGCATCAGCGCCACATCGCGCATGACCGCCATCGCCCGGAGGAGAACGCGCACGTCGGCCAGCGCATCGAAGGCCCCGCGCCCGATCTCGTGGCAGTCGCCACCGCGCAGGGCGGCTGGGAGGGCGAGCACGTCGCCAACATCGAGGACGTGCCGGCCGCATTGAAGCGCGGCATCGAGGCGGTGAAGTCCGGCAAGCGCTGGATCATCGACGCGATCGTCGCGCCCGAGTACGTCCGCCGCCCGCTCGTAGAGCACATTTGAACAAGATGGGGTCAGCCCCATTCGCTCCAACATAGAAGTCTCTCGCGTTCCCGGAAGCCGAGTGGAGCGAGGCTATCCGGGATCTTTACACTTCTGAGAGGGGTAAAGACCCCGGATCTTCACGCTCCGACCTCGCGGTCGGACCGTTCGTCCGGGAACGCTGTGGGATTTTGCGACCTTCCATCCCGCAAACTTAGCGCCATTTGGGGCAGACCCGGCGGGTCTGACCCCATCTGATTGGCATAGGAAGCCAAAGCATGCATCGCCTGGCTCGTGTCGTCGCTCTCTCACTCCTGGCTCTCCCCAACGCCGCCTCCGCCCAAACCTACCCGGCGAAACCCATTCGCCTCGTCGTCGGGTTTCCCCAGGGCGGTCCCAACGAAATCCTCGGGCGCTTGGCCGCAGGCTGGCTCTCCCAGCGGCTCGGTCAGCCCGTCAACGTCGACAACATCGGCGGCCAATCCGGTAACCCCGCCACACACGAGGTCGTCAAGGCAGCACCCGATGGCTACACGTTGCTGCTCGTCGGCCCCGCCAACGCGATCAGCGGCTCGAACCCCAACCTGCCGTTCGTCTTCCTGCGCGACATCGAGCTGATCGGTGGCATCACGCGCGAGGCGCTGGTGCTCGTCGTACACCCTTCGGTCAAAGCGCAGAACACGAAAGAACTGATTGCACTCGTACGCTCACCCGACGCGAAACTTCGCATGGCCTCGACCGGCGTCGGCAGCTCGCCCCACTTGTCGGGCGAGTTGTTCAAGTCGATGACCGGCCTCACGTTGCCCGTCGTCCACTATCAGGGCGGCGGTCCCGCGCTGAAGGCGATGATCGCAGGCGAAGCCGAAGTGATGTTCGAACCGATGTCCGCCTCGATCGAACCCGTCCGCACCGGCAAGCTCCGCGCCCTCGCCGTCTCGACCAGCACACGCTCGGCCGCCCTTCCCGATCTGCCGGTCGTCGCGGACGCCGTGCCCGGCTACGAAGCAAGTGCCGTCACCGGCCTTGGCGCGCCGCGCGGCACACCACCCGACGTCATCGCCGGACTGAATGCCGCGATGAACGCCGCCTTCACCGACGACGCGATGAAACGCAAACTCGCCGACACCGGTGGCGAACCGCTGCCCGGCACGCCCGCAGACTTTGCCGCACTGATGAAAGCCGAGACGGAGAAGTGGGGCAAGGTCGTCAAGTCGGCGCAAGGAAAGTGACGACCTGCGCCGCGCTGATCCGTGCCGTGCGTGCCGGCGGCCCCCGGCCTTTACGCCCGTACGCCCAGCATGTACTGCGGCGCTATGCAGACACTGAAACCCGAGCCCGACACCACCCGGACCGAAACGCAGGTGAGCTCACCTTCTCCGCGTGACGTCTGGCGGCGCGAGATCGCCGACACCTTGCGCCTGGCCTTTCCGATGGCCGCGTCGCAACTAGGCCAGGTCGTCATGATGACGACGGATCTCGCCCTCATCGGCCGGCTCGGCGGAGACGCCGTAGCGGCCGCCGCGCTCGCGCACACCATTTTGTTCGCGAGCTTCGTGCTCGGCATGGGTCTCGTCGCCGCCGTCGCTCCTCTCGCCGCACAAGCCTATGGCGCCCGCCAGCCCCGCATGATCCGCCGCGCGCTGCGAGTCGGGATCTGGGCAGCCGTCGGCGCCGGCATCCCCCTCACGCTCCTGCAATTGCGCGGCACCGAGTTGCTGATCGCCTTCGGCCAGGACAAGGCCGCAGCGGTGCTCGCCGGCCACTACCTCCAGGGCCTCGCCTGGAGCCTGATCCCCGCATGGATCTTCATCGCCGTCCGCAACTTCATGAGCGCGTTGGACCGGCCCGAGCCCGCCCTGTGGATCACACTCGCTGCGATCCCGCTCAACGCCATTCTCGCCTATGCGCTGATCAACGGCGCCTTCGGCATGCCGCAGATGGGCATCATGGGCGCCGGCATCGCCACGACAGCCGTCAACGTCGCGATGTGCGCCGCCGCGTTCTATGCGGCCGTCGTCATGCGCCCGTTCGCCAAGTATCACGTGCTCGGCGGACTGTTCCGCCCGGACTGGTCGCTACTGCTTCGCCTCGTTGTTCTGGGCTTACCGATTTCAGGCGCATTCGCGCTCGAATACGGCCTGTTCGCGATGGCCGCGCTCATGATGGGCACCCTGGGCACCGCCCAGCTCGCCGCACATCAAATCGCATTCCAGGTCGCATCGATCCTGTTCATGGTGCCGCTCGGCATATCGATGGCCGTCACCGTACGTGTAGGCCAAGCCCTGGGCCGCAACGATCCCCCTGCGATGCGGCGCGCAGGCTTCTGCGCAATCGGAATTGCAGCCATCTTCGAGGCGACGATGACGCTCATCATCGCGCTCGCCCGCTATCGCATCCCCGGCCTTTTCCTCGACATCGACGATCCCGCCAACGCCGCGACGCTGACGCTCGCTGCAACGCTGTTGCTGATGGGCATGACGTTCTTCGTCGCCGACGGCATGCAGACCGTCGCTGCCGGCGCGCTTCGTGGCCTCAACGACACCCGCGTACCCCTGCTGTTCGCAGCCTTCGGTTTTTGGGTCGTCGGAATCAGCGCCACATATCTGCTGGGCTTCCACACCCGCCTCGGCGCGATGGGCATCTGGGCGGGCCTGACGTTGGGCCTCGTCACCTACATGATCCTGCTCGTCGTTCGCTTCGAGCGCCTGACACGAATCGATCGCAGGTGAGACGGGAGTCTCGACAGTCGGTTTTCGTTCCGAACAATAGCCGGATCGAACGTCAGACTTCCCCCCTCCCCCATTGTGGGGAGGGGGCGGGGGTGGGGGGCATCCAAATTCACCTGATTTTGTTGGCTTTCCCCCCTCCGGCCCTGCGGGCCACCTCCCCCACGAAGGGGGGAGGATAACCGCGAGTACAATCCGAATATCGAAGCACTCATTCTTCGGCGCTGCCTCAGGCGATCTTCACCGCACCTGAGTAGCGCACGCAATCGGGCAGGTAATGCGCCGACCGCCGCTCGACCACCTCCCCATCGAGCGCCATGGACAACCGCATCACGTGCAAGAGTGGCGCTCCGGCCGGGCACCCCAATTTCCCGGCGACCGCTTCGCCGGCCGCTTGCACGCTGATCGTGTCCTCCACCCGCGTGATCAGAAATCCATAGTCGGCAAGCACCGGGTAGAGATGCTGGCAGAACCGCAATTGCGTCTCGAGCCTGGGGAACAACGCCGCGGGAAGCGCCGACTGTTCGAGCCCGATGGGGCGCCCCCCCGCTTCCACGCATTGCACGACTTCAACGACGCCGATCTCCCTTACCTGAGTGAGCCCGATCATCTCCACCGGATCGGCCGGACGCCGCACCATCGACACCAGTTCGTAGGCCGTCACGAGCCGCTCTGCCGTCGAGGCCCCTCAGCGCCGCGAACTTCTCCTGTAGTGCCGCCGGCCCCCGCCCCGCGACATAGGTGCCTCGCCCCTGCTCCCGGACCACGACACCGTTCGCCTCGAGATCGGTCACGGCTCGCCGCACCGTACCGATGCTGACCTCGAATTCGGACGACAGCACGTACTCGTTCGGCAGATTTTCTCCCACCCCCCATTCCCCGCCGCGAATTCGCGCCAATAGCTGCTCGCGTACCTGAGCGTATAGAGGCTTGCGGGATGCCGGCCGCTGAGCCGCCAGAAGGGCTTCCGAGACTGCCATATCGGTTGGTCAACGCAATCTAAAGTTGAAGTTAACTACAATCTAAACGTGCATTGCTTAACAAGTAGTTGTCGCCGGAGAAACCTGTGCTGCCTTCGCCTCGCATTCGTCCGGGCCTACCCGTCGTTGACCCTGATCCCCCCACCGCATAGGAACGGAGCCAAAGACGGCGCTATCCGATCAATGCGCCGATATCGAAAACGAAGGGGAGGAAGACGAGATGCCGAAAGCCAACCGCCGGCTTGCCGGGCTGAAATATATCGTCGCCGCAGCACTCGCGGGTTGCAGCACCCTCGTTGCTGGCGCCGCCGCGCAGGAGCCGGCGCAGTTCTACGCCAACCGCACCATCTCCATCCTGATGGGGACGAGCCCTGGCGGCAGCTACGACATCTACGGCCGCGTCATCGCCAATCACCTCGCCCGCCAGATCCCCGGCAAACCCACCATCATCATCGAGCACATGCCGGGCGCCGGCGGTGCAGCCGCGGGCAACTTCATCTACGGCGCAGGCCCCCAGGACGGCACCAAGGTCCTGCTCAGCCACGCCCTGCCCTTAATGGAAAAGCTCGAAGATCCCAAGGCGATCCGCTACGAATCCAAGAAGCTGCAGTGGCTCGGCGCCTACGACGAGATCGCCCAGGTCATGGCGATCTGGAGCGGCACGGGTGCAGCCTCTATCGAGGACCTCAAAGCCAAGGACCTCATCTTCGGCTCGATGGCGACGAACCACCTGAGCTACCAGTGGGCGATGGTCGCAAAACAGGCCCTAGGCGCGAAGTTCAAGGTGATCTCCGGCTACACAACGGGCGGAGCGCTGAACCTCGCCATGGAGCGCGGCGAGATCGCCGGCTGGTCCGTCGCCTGGGAGAGCATCGCCGTCGGCAAGGAGGACTGGATCGCGACGAAAAAGGTCGCCGTGCCCCTCGTCTTCACGCTGGAGCGGATGAAGCAGCTGCCGGACGTACCGACTCTGCTCGAACTGGCGCAAGGCCCAGAGCGCGAAGTGGTGGAATTCCTCGCCAACGGCACCCCGATCGCCCGCGCCATGGCGCTCGGTCCGAACGTGCCCGCCGACCGCGTGGCAGCGATGCGCAAGGCCTTCGCGACGATGATGACGGACCCGGAATTCCTGGACGAAGCAGCCAAGCGCCGGCTCGGCATTCGCTTCCGCACAGCCGAACAAACCCATGCTCTCGTAGCGAAGATCGTCGATGCCTCGCCTGCCCTCGTCGAGCGGGTGAAGCACGCGGTCAGTCCCACGCGCTGAGTATCGAAATCAAGATCACTGCCCCAGGAGGA
>CAMDMH010000250.1 GCA_945901835.1 Devosia equisanguinis
TGCCGCTCGCGAGTGCGGCCGCGACCTGGCCCGTGTAGATCGCGATAGGGAAATTCCACGGGCTGATGCAGACGAACGGTCCGCGGCCGCGAAGCTCGAGCGTGTTGCGCTCGCCGGTCGGGCCCGGCAGCACCGTCGGGCCGGAGAACAGTCGGCGCGCTTCGGTGGCGTAGTAGCGCAGGAAGTCGATGGCTTCGCGCAGATCCGATTGCGCGTTCTCCAGCGTCTTGCCGGCTTCGCGGACGATCACTGCCATCAGCAACGGCCGGTCGCGCTCGAAAAGCTCGGCGGCGCGTTCGAGGATCTGGGCGCGGCGGGAGCCTCCCTGGCGGTCCCATGCGTGGGCTTCTTCCACCGCGCGGGCAACGGCTGGTGTGATCCAGGCGGGATCGGTCGGCGTGATGAAGCCGACGCGCTCGCGGCGATCGTGCGGGCAGGTAACGACCTCCTGTTTCGCATTGAGATCGCCGAGCTTGGCGTCGACCAGGGGCGCAGCGATCAGCGGCGTTTTCAGCGCGGCTTCCATGTCGCTGCAGAGTTTGCCGCGGACCGAGGCTTCGCCGAGCGCGAGGCCGGGGCTGTTGCGGCGGGCCCTATAGATCGCACCTGGCAAGGGAAGCTGCTTGGGCCGGCCGCCGGGCAATTCGCGCTCGAGCTCGGTTGCCTCGACGGGTTCGCGGATGATCGCTTCGATGGGCTCCTGCTCATCGGCGATGCGATTGACGAACGAGGTGTTCGCGCCGTTTTCGAGCAGCCGTCTTACGAGATAGGCGAGCAGATCCTCGTGGCCGCCGACGGGTGCATAGATGCGGCAGGGACGGCCGAGCTTGCCTTCGCCGACGACTTCCTCGTAGAGCGCTTCGCCCATGCCGTGCAGGCGCTGCAGCTCGAACGGGATCGAGCCGCCGGCTATGTGCGCGACGGCGAGCGTGTGCGCGTTGTGGGTGGCGAGCTGAGGGTAGAACGAGCGCGGATCGGTCAGGATCAGCCGCATGCAGGCGAGGTAGGACAGGTCGGTGTGCTGCTTGCGGGTCAGCACGGGATAATCGGCAAACCCTCGTTCCTGAGCCCACTTGATCTCGCTGTCCCAGTAGGCGCCCTTCACGAGCCGCACGGGGATCCGCTTTGCGCCACGCTCGGAGAGACGGCGCAGCCAGCGCAGGACGGGAACGGCGCGCTTGCCGTAGGCCTGCACTGCAATGCCGAGGCCCGGCCAGCCTTCGAGTGCGGGATCTAGGAACAGCTCGCCGAACAGGCCTAGCGTGATCTCGAGGCGGTCCTGTTCTTCGGCATCGATCGTGAGGCCAATGCCGAGGGAACGGGCGAGGCGCGCGATTTCGACAAGGCGTGGCACCAGCTCGCGGGTGAGCCGTTCGGCCTTGCCCGGCTCGAAGCGGGGGTGCAGGGCCGAGAGTTTCACGGAGATGCTCGGGCGCTCCATCAGGGCTGCGGCGTGGGTGCCGAGCATCGGCCCTGCGGATTTGCCGACGGCTTCGAGGGCTGAGAGATAGCGTTTGTAGTAGCGATCTGCGTCGTCCTGGGTGCGGGCGGACTCGCCCAGCATGTCGTAGGAGAAGCGATAGCCCTACTTCTGCATTGGGTTGGCGCGGTCGAGGGCTTCCTCTATCGTGCGGCCGAGGACGAACTGGTCACCCATCACGCGCATCGCCTGGCGAAGGGCTTGCCGGATGACGGGCTCGCCAGATTTCGCGACGAGGCGTTTGAGGAGGCTCGCCGGCTTGCCTGCGCGACCCTTGCCGAGCTTGACGATCCGGCCGGTCAGCAATAGGCCCCAGGTCGAGGCATTCACGAACACGCTTTCGGAGTGGCCGAGGTGGCTTTACCCATCTGCCGCTGCCGATCTTCTCGGCGATCAACTGGTCGGCCGTCTCGCTGTCGGGAATCCGAAGCAGCGATTCGGCGAGGCACATCAAGATGACGCCTTCCTCACTCGACAGTGCGTATTCGGTCATCAGCGCGTCGATGCCGGAGGTGCGCTGGCGTCCTTCGCGGACCTGCGTCACGAGGCGATGAGCGAGTGCCGCAATGCGGCGGCGTTCTTCGGAGGAGTAGATCGCGCGTTCGACGAGGCCGCCGACGAGGCGGTCCTCCTCCAGCAGATGGTATGCCGCGATCTCGTCGCGGGCTGGCAAGCCTTTTGCGCCCGCGTCCATGGCAGTGCGTGCTGCCCCATTGCCGTTGGCCATGGGTGTTGCTCCTGGTTCGATGCCGACACCGAATCGAGCACGCAATCTACCAGACCGAGGCGGGCTGGTCTCAGTCGCCGCCGTCGCCACCACCATCTCCGCCGCCGTGTGAATCGGCAGGGGAATCGAAGCTTGCATCGAGCGCTGAAAGGCTCGCATCGAGATTGTCGGCATCTCCCATATTCATGTTGGCGAAGTCGAACGTGTCCGAGGCGGTGGATGCCTGCTCATCGGCGGGTTTCGCCTGCGCCGGCTCGGAACTCGAGTCACTCCCGCTGCCGCCGCCACTGCTTTTGTCTGGCGCAGACGACCGGCGAACCACGCTGGCAATCTCCTCGAGATGGGGACGCAGCTCCGGCATCAACAGGATCAGGCCGCCGAGAGAAAGTGCAAGTGCGGCGGCCTGTGCGGGGCTGCGGTCGAGATAAGCCGGGATCCGCCGCGCATCCTCGAACAGGCTTTCGATCTGACGGCATACTTCCCGGCCTGCAGACGTTCGATCGTACGTCTGGCGCGTGAAGAACATCAGACGCGTCGTCTCCGTGCGGCGGAGAAGGCCGCGGCTAAGGAGGGACGGGTAGAGAAAATCGTTCTGGTAGCCGTCGAGTTTGGCCCCGAAGCGCTTGGGCGCTGCCTTCACGATGTCATCCATTATGCCGGTTGCGGCTGCCTGGACAGTCATCATGACCGCCTTTAAATCAGGGGGTAACATGGCGCCGGCCTGCGGGCCGCGCGTTTGTTGCGTCGTCTTGCGCTTGAACCAAAGGGCGGGAATCTCGGTCGCTTTCAAGTGGTGCTGGGCGAGCAGCCACATCAGCGAGACCTTGAATGCTTCGCGGCCCCGTTCGGCCCTGGGATCGAGGAGCACCATCGCTTCGGCGGGCGTCAGATCCATGGTGGGCACGCAACCCTACTCTTGCCGGCGTGCTTGCCGCATCGTAACCGACGCACTCAGAAAAATCCCTTTCCGGACGGCGGGAGTTTCAGCCAGTCGTCGCCTTTGCTGGGCTTCTCCTTGACCAGCAGGCGGGCAGGGACGAATTGTTCTGGTCGAATTGATCCGCGCCGGGAGGCCTACCGTGACGAATGCCGCCGTACCGCATGTTTCGACCGTGAAGGCGCTCCGGGCAATAGTCGCCGGTTGGCGAAAGGGTGGGAGCCGGGTCGCGCTGGTGCCGACGATGGGCGCCTTGCACGCGGGGCATCTCGAGCTCGTCCGACTCGCGCGCCGGCATGCCGACAAGGTCGTCGTGTCGATATTCGTCAATCCGGCGCAGTTCGCGCCGCACGAGGATCTCGACCGGTATCCGCGCACGTTCGATGCCGATCTTGCAGCCCTGGCGACGATCGATTGCGATCTCGTCTGGGCGCCGACGGTTGGCGAGATGTATCCGTCGGGGCATGCGACGCGGGTCGTGCCGGCCGGCGCTGCCGAGGGGCTCGAGACCGATTTCCGGCCGCACTTCTTCGCCGGCGTCGCGACGGTGTGCACCAAGCTCTTCACGCAGGTCGCCCCGGACGTCGCGATCTATGGCGAAAAAGACTTCCAGCAGCTCGCCGTGATGCGTCAGATCGTGCGTGATCTCGATTTGCCGATGGAGATCGTCGGGGCGCCGACCGTGCGTGAGGCCGACGGCTTGGCGTTGTCGTCTCGCAATCGGTATCTTTCGGAGGCGGAACGAAGAATTGCGCCGTCGATGCATGCGATTTTGCAAGCGTTGGCGCAGTCGCTCGGGGCGGAAGGGGCTCGGCTGACGGCGGCCAAGGCGGACGCGCTGGCGGCCGAGGCAGCGGCCAAGCTGACGGCAAACGGGTTTGGAAAGATCGACTACGTCGCGGTCAGGGATGCAGGAACGCTGGCGGCCATCGACAAGCTGAAGAACGGAGCGAGACAGGGACCATTGCGCATTCTGGCGGCAGCATGGCTCGGCAAGACGCGGCTGATCGACAACGTTCCCGGCTGAGCGCGACACATTTTGCCTCACATCTCAACGTGATCGTAACCGTGAAGCTTCGCCTCATCTCAACTTGTTGAATTGAATAAAATTTTATCGAATTTTTTTGAAAATTGGTAGGGCGCGTCATGTTCTTTTGTGGGCACACAGACGAACAAAAGGCGCGCCCCGAAAATGTCGACCACCTTCTGGAAGCATGGCAAGTTCTTCAACGGCACGAAGGGCGATGACGTTCTGACCGGCACCGACCGCAGCGACGCTCTGTTTGGAAATCGCGGCGCAGACGTGCTGCACGGCGGTGGCGGCAGGGACTTCCTCGACGGCGGCAAGGGCGATGATCTGTTGAAGGGCGGTCGTGGCAACGACACTCTCGACGGTGGCGATGGCGTGGACGTCGCGCTTTTCAGCGGCCGCCTCTCCGACTACCGGATCGAGCGCGCCGACGGCGGCGCCGTGCGTATTACCGACCTGCGCGCCGGCAAGGATGGCTCGGACCTGCTCGTCAACATTGAGAAGGTCGCATTCGCGGATGGCTCCTACAAGCGGGCCGATCTTCTGCCGCAAGGCGTCGTCCTGACCGGCACGGACGCGGACGAGATCCTGACCGGCACCGCCTACGACGACCAGATCGCCGGTGGCTTCGGCAACGACACCCTTATCGGCGGCGGGGGCAACGACCTTCTGACTGGCGATGGCGTCTTCACCGATGTTTACGCCGATGAGTTCAACGGCGGCGCCGGCAACGACACACTGGTCGGCAGTTCGGATGACATCTTTGACGGTGGTGATGGGTTCGACACGGTGCGGATGCCCGACAGCAACGGCCCCTTCGTCGCGTCGGATGCAAACTTCCGCGATGTCGAGGCTGTCGAGTTGGGTCGGTTCAGCGCATACTTCGATGCCTCCGGCCTGCAAACAGGCCTACAGATTTCTTCGACTGCTTACGGTGGCTTGTTCGGCGGCACACAGGCAGCCGACCAGATCACTGTCGACGGCGGCCATAATGTCTACGGCGGCGGCGGTAACGATACGATCGTCAGCGGCGTGGGGAGCGACAACTTGGACGGCGGTGCCGGCGACGACGTGCTCGTCGGCGGTCTGGGCTTCAATGCCTTCACGGGCGGTGCGGGCCGCGATACGTTCGTTCTCGACGCCTCGAAAGCCGAAGCCGACGCAATCGTCGACTTCGCCAGGGGCGAGGACATCATCGATTTGCGCGGCCAAGGCCACACCTTCGCCGATCTGTCCGTGTCGGAATCCTATGGCGATACTGCCGTCTCGATCGGCAGGTATACGCTATATCTAGCCGGCACCGTCGAGATCACCGAGGACTTGTTTATGTTCTGATTTGTCTTCAGTCGCGTATCCACGAACCGCCGCGCCCGCACCGACAGCCGGGCACCGCCTCATGGGGACCACATTTGTCCGGTGTCTATGGCAGATGTGGCCGGCCGCCACTGGATTTGGGGTTCTGCCTGGGGCACGGTCGGCAGCATGTGGGACGGCAAGGTATCGA
>CAMDMH010000251.1 GCA_945901835.1 Devosia equisanguinis
CTCTCGCACCGTCTCCACGACGACTACGACGCCATCGTCGACGCCGCCTGCACCGCCTGGAATCGACTCAAGGCCGAGACTGGACGGATCAAATCACTATGTTCCTATCCGTGGATTCCACGAATAGGAACTTAGGGCCGACGGTATAACCTGTGAAATGGCGATGTCGAGAGTCGGAATGTTGACCTGCCAACCGTCGACAGAGGCCTGGATCAGCGGGCCGTGCGCCGAGCTAGTCTGGCGCGACGAGGGCACGGCGGCCCCGAAACTCGAAACATCCGTCATGACGCTGGAACCAATGCAAGTTGCAGGGAGTAAAGCGCTGCAGCTTAGGCCGTGCGTTAACGCTTTATAAATGGTTTCGGAAAACTCACTTAACGTGCCGAATTGGATGAGCTTCTGCTGCAGCGACGAGTGTGGGGTTTCGGTCGAAGGACGACGGTGTTGGCCTGAAGTCGTTGCGGTGTTTCTCGCGTTTGCGCAGGCGGGCCGCGGGCGGCGGTGTCCATGCAGCGCCCGGGGGCGACGCGTTGGAAGCAAACGCATCGGGATGGGGGCTGCGTTCGGCGGTCAAAGCGGCGTAGTATGGGATTCCTGAATCGTGCAGGCATTGCCGCGGAGTTGGGCCGATGATGCGGCCGTGGGTGCAGTTCCGCGGAGGCGGCTTTCGAGGAGCGCAGGCATGGCGAGCAATCTTTCCTCGATCGGCTTTTCCTTCGTGGACGCCGAAGATTTTCAGAAGGCCATGATCAAGCTCGCGGCAGGCGCGATCGAGCGGATCGGCTGCGATGCGGGAGACTATTCGGTCTGGCGGTCACGCACGGGGGCCGAAATCTGGTTTCATCTGCCGTTTTTGGGGACCGAGGATGCACCCCAGGACATCGCGGGTCTGACGCCCCATTACGAAGGGCTGAGCATGATCGACGTCGAAGTGATCGAGCGCGTCCGACGGCCCGACGACAATGATTTCGAGGGCGCACTGACAGCGCAGACGAGCGATCCGGAAGGCAGCAACGACGGCTATCCCCTGACATTCGATGCCGTCGACTTTGCCGTGCATGGTGCACGCGAGTTGCCGTTTCGGGCGCAGGCGCGGATCACCGGGTTCGCGCGGCAGGTGCGGGCTTTCGCCGACGAGGCGGCTTATGCGGCTGACAAGTCCGGACCGCTCGGCGAGATCGCACTGGCGCCGCGTGCTTTCATTCCGGTCGGGCAATTCGGAGAGACAAGCGAAAGCGATGCACCGGAGACGGCTGCCTCGACGGCACTGATCACCGGGCGCGTTGCCGAATATCGGCGCTATCACAACGAGGTGACGGGGCAACCATTCGATTGGATGCTGGTGGAAAGTCTTTCGGCGACGTTCGATGTCGTGGCCGATCCCGGCATCGTGACGGGAGAAATCGTCGAGGGCGGCACGGTGGAGGTGGGCTGCGTGTTGATCGGTCGGCTGGTCGATGTAAACGCCTAAGACGGGGCAGCCTGAAGCATTGCGGATAGCCCGAGAGAATTCGCGGGATGGAAAGTCGCGCTTGCGCGCTATGGATGGCTGCGCCTAGCATCGGCTCGACGCGATCGAAACGACGTTTCAGAACCGCAAGTCGGCTGCACCATTCGTGTACGGCCGGTTGCGGAAAGACCAACAGGTCGCGAAGTCCGGGAGGTTACGATGCTGCGAAACAGTTCGGCGGCCGTTGCTGCCTTGTGTGCGTTCGCGACGGGTGCGTTCGCACAGGTTGCCGATTTCAAGCCTGTGACGAGCGAGGCGCTGACGAAGCCCGATCCGGCCGAATGGCTGATGATCAACCGGACATATGACGAGCAGCGCTACAGCCCCCTCAGCGAGATCGGCCGCGGGAACGTCTCGCAGTTGAGGACGGAATGGGTGCGCGGGCTGCCGGCTGGGACGAACGAGGCGACGCCGCTGGTGTGGCGGGGCGTAATGTATCTAGCGGCGCCCGGTGGCAGCGTGATGGCTTTCAACGCCACGACCGGTGATACGATCTGGACCTACAATCGGAACTATCCGCGGGAAATGACGGACTTCGTCGGTAGTGCCAACGCGTCGCGAACCAAGAACATCGCGATCTTCGAAGACATGATCTTCTACATGTCGCACGACGGATTCCTGGTCGCGCTGGATGCGGTGTCGGGCAAGCTCAAGTGGGAGACCAAGACCCAGGACTTCAAGGAGATGACGCAGTCGACCGGCGGCATCATGGTCGCGGACGGCAAGGTCATCACAAATCGCACGTGTGAGACACGGAGCGGCTGCTTCATTTCTGCACACGACGCGAAGGACGGCAAGGAGGTGTGGAAATTCTACACCACGCCCGCAAAGGCCGACCCGAACGGAGAGACGTGGGGCAACGTGCCCGACGAGAAGCGTATCGCGAGTTCCTGGGGTCTACCGGGTTCTTATGATCCGGTGCGCAAGGTGGTCTATTGGGCGATCGCCAATCCGAAGCCCTATACCCGCTTGTCGCGGCACGGCAGTCCGGAAGGCACCGGGCGGGCTTCGCCTTCGGATCTTTATTCCAATTCGACGGTTGCGCTCGAGGTCGCGACGGGAAAGCTCGTCTGGTACTACCAGCATCTGCCGGGTGACGACTGGGATGCCGATCACATCCACGAGCGCACACTGATCCGGACGAAGTTCGAGCCCGACTTGAAGTCGGTGAAATGGGTCAACCCCAAGATCCAGCGCGGCCAGGAACGCGACATGGTGATCGCTGTCGGAGAGGCGGGCGGCATCTGGGCGCTCGACCGGCAGACGGGACAATTCTTATGGGCGAACCCGTTTCCAAGCGATTCGCCCGATAGCCACATCTCGAAGATCGACGGCGATGGCAAGGTTCATCTGAACTGGGACAAAGTGTTCAAGAAGGACGGAGACCGCAGCCTGGTCTGCTTCCACAATACGCGGAGCTTCTGGTCGACGGCTTATCATCCGGGCCTTAATTCACTCTACATCCCGTATCACGACCAGTGCCTCGACATGACTGCCAACATGAAGAACCCGCAGGGTTGGGGACCGCGGCGCAGCGCAGTTCGTCCCGGTGCTGACATGGCGAAGTTCTCGAACATTGCTAAGGTCAATCTGTCGACGGGGAAGATCGACGTCATTCATTCGCAGGCCGAGCCCGGCAACGGTTCGGCTCTCGTGACAGCGGGCAACCTGCTGTTCTGGGGCGATATGAACAGGCGGGTGCGTGCGCTTGATGCGACGAACGGCAAGGTGCTGTGGCAGACGATCGTCGGTGGCATCGTGCAGACGAGTACGATCACCTACGCCGTCAACGGACGGCAGTACGTGGCTATTCTCACCGGCGATGGCCAGTCGGGCACGGCGGGGCCGATCGGACTGACGAAGATGCCGGCCGTGCGTGGCCACAATGCGATCTACGTGTTCGCGCTGCCGCAACGTAAGCGGTGAGTGCTACCGATGCGAATGGAGTCCGACGTCGGGTAATATACCGGCGCGGACGAGGTATTCGAAGAAACGCCGGAGGGGCCCGCATGGTTCTCAAATCTATCCTGTCGGTGACGGCCGCGTTTGCAGGTGTGATGGTTTCGGGCGCTGGCTCGCCAGCGTCTGCCGAAGATCCAGCGGAATTCTTTCGCGGCAAAACGGTGTCGATCTACGTCGCCGTCGGGCCTGGGGCGTACGACCTCTATGCGCGGGTGCTTGCGCAACACATGGCGCAGCACATTCCAGGGCAACCGAACATCATCGTGAACAACATGCCGGGGGGCGGCGGGATCGTTGCTGCCAACTACATCGCCAATATCGCGCCGAAGAACGGGACTGCGCTGCTCGTTCCCCTCAAGCTCGTCGCGATGACGCAAATGCTGGAGCCGGTGAACGTCAAATATGACGCTGCGCAGTTCAACTGGATCGGCAGCATGGTCGATGCGCCCGGCGTCATCATGGTGTGGAACAGTGCGCCGGGAACGACGCTGGCGGATGCGCAGCGGACGGAGTTGATGCTCGGCAGCACAGGGGCCGGCGCCGAGACGATGATCTTTCCGACTGTCATCAACACCGTGCTCGGCACGAAATTCAAGATCATCTCGGGCTTTAAGGGGATGGGCGATATCTTTCTGGCGATCGAACGCGGAGAGGTCCACGGCGTGTCGACGGTCTATGGCAGTATTGCGGGCTTGAAACCGGATTGGCTCGCGGACAAGAAGCTGCGCTTCATCACACAGGTGACAACGCAGCGCACGAAGGAGTTGCCCGATACGCCGTCGGTGGTGGAGCTGGGGCGCACCGCAGACGAGCGCGCGACTTTGGAATTCCTGACGCTGAGCAACAGCCTCGGAAGGGCTATCGCGGCGCCAGCGGGCGTGCCGGACGATCGTGTCGCTGCGCTCAGAAAGGCTTTCGATACGACGGTGAACTCGAAAGCCTATATTGACGACGCAAAGTCGAAGGGGATGGAGCTCAATCCGATTTCGGGCGCCGTTGTTCAGCGCGACGTGAGGCGGCACATCGAAACGCCGGCGGCGCTGGTAGCGAAGGTCAAGGCGGCGCTGGTGGCGGCGGCTGGCGGGAAGTAGCTGATCTCGCGGAGGGCTGTCGGGATGCTAACCCTTGCCCTTCGTCTCCGTTGCGCCGTGGCGGGCATGGGCTTCGAGAAACAGGATGATCTCCGTGGCGATGTCGGCGCCGGTCGCCTTTTCGATGCCTTCGAGGCCGGGCGAGGAGTTCACTTCCATAACGAGGGGGCCTCGCTTCGAGCGGAGCATATCGACGCCGCAGACGTTGAGGCCGAGTGCATCGGCGGCGCGTACGGCGGTGTCGATCTCGTCGGCGGATATGTCCGCCTTCTCGCCCTTGCCGCCTCGATGAAGATTGGAGCGGAAGTCGCCCTTGCGGCCGGTGCGCTTCATCGCACCAACCACCTTGCCGCCAACGACCATCGCGCGAATGTCGGTTGCGCCGGCCTCCGCGATGAATTCCTGTACGAGGATGTTGACGTTGGCCGCGCTGAACGCCTCGATGATCGAGATGGCGGAGGGGCCCGTTTCGGCGAGGATGACACCCATACCCTGAGTGCCCTCGAGCAGCTTGATGACCACGGGCGCCCCGCCGACTTCATTCACCACCGCCTCCGCCGTCTTGGGGCCGTGGGCAAATGCCGTGACTGGCAGGCCGATGCCGCGCCGCGCCAGCAATTGCAATGCGCGCAGCTTGTCGCGCGAGCGGCCGATCGCGACGCTTTCATTCAAGGGATAGACGCCCTGGATCTCGAATTGGCGCAGCACGGCGAGACCGAAGCCGGTGATCGACGCGCCAATGCGCGGTATAACCGCATCGTAGAGCGGTACGGTCTTGCCGCCGTAACGCAAGGTCGGCCGGTTCGACGTGATGTTCATATGGACATGCAACGTATTGATGATGTCCAGCGTGTGGCCGCGCGCGGCGGCGGCTTCCACCAACCGCTTGTGCGAGTAGAGATTGGCATTTCGAGCCAGCATCACAAGGCGCATGACAGGTTCCGGCGGAGGTTCGGCTCTCAGTCCCGGCGGGGCCGCTACGGGCGGCCGAGCGATGAGCGTTTTCGACAGACAGCCTAGCCCGCGTTTCTCACCCTATGCCACGGTGCAGTGCGAGACGCAAACTCGAGGCGTATGAATCGTAGTCGTCCGACGTTCGGTCA
>CAMDMH010000252.1 GCA_945901835.1 Devosia equisanguinis
ATCGAACTCGCGGCCCAGCCCACGGCTCCACCCACCGCACCCAAGGGCCGCGGCAACACCGCCGCCCGCGCGCCCGAAGCGCGCGCCCACGAAGACCTCTATGCCGCAGCCGTCGACGTCGTCGCCGGCGACCGCAAGGTCTCGACCGGCCATCTCCATCGCCGCCTCGGGATCTCCGAGGCGATCGCGGCAGGCCTGATCGAGCGCATGGAGCGGGAAGGCCTCGTCGGCCCGGCAAACATGTTCGGCCGCCGCACGATCCACGTTCAGCAACCGGCCTCGGACCCGCCGCGCTCACGATCGGCCGCCTGACCGCCAGAGAGCGCGCCCCGACTGGCAGATCCGCCCCACCCTGATGAAATCCGCCCACAGCCCCTCGACGCTACTTGCTCGCGGGGCTGAGGTCGCTATGTTGCGCCAACTTCTCGACTCAATGTTGAGACATCGCATTGCGTATAGACCTCCAAGGGGAAGCCATGCGCCGCAGAATTAGCCGTTGGATCGCGGTGCCGTTGTTTGCTGCCGCTCTCGCCGCCAGCGCGAACGGCCACGCTCAGACCCCTGGTGGGTGGGCCGCCACAGCGACCCCTCAGGGTAACGCCGAACTCAAGCTCGACGCGAAGCAGTCTGAAGCCGTCAAGCTGGTCAGCGGCTACTTCAACACGCTGAAGCAGATGAAGGGAACGTTCGTTCAGACCGATCCCGACAAGAAGCGCACGCGGGGGCGGTTCTACGTCCAGAAGCCCGGCAAGTTCCGCTTCGACTACGGCGCTCCCTCCCGTAAGATCATGGCCTCCGACGGCCGCCTCCTGCGCATCAAGGAGCCAGACCAGTCCAACGAGGACGCCGTCGAGCTCGACAACACGCCTTTCCGCCTGCTGCTGAAGGCCAACGTCGATCTGCTGCGCGACGCGCGCATCCTCGACGTTCAGGAATCCGACGACCTCGTGATCGTCGCCCTCCAGGACAAGAGCCCCGATGCGCCCGGCCGGGTCCAGCTCATCTTCACGAAGAAGCCCGGCTTCGACCTCAAGGAATGGGTCGTCCGCGACCCGCAAGGGCTCGAAACCAAGGTCGAGGTAGCCGATCTCAACAAGACCGACGCCTTGGATGCCCAGCTTTTCGTCTGGGACGCAGGCAACGTCTTCGACAAGAAGTGACCCGTCAGGTCGCTCGGCCGGAAAAAGCGCCGCCCGAGCGCCACATTCATTCAAGGCGTCAATCGGTCGCCCGCTCAACTTACAGTCGAATCATACGCCCCGCAGCAACGGCAAGTGTTGCAGTTCAGTCCTCACGCAAGCTCCAATCCTGTGGATAAACCGAAACAATCGGTAACATTTACGTGATTGATTGCATTTGCCCCTATTGAAACAATCCATCTTGCGCTTAATTAATCGTCATGCAGGCGGGGTCAACTTATCGGCAGTGCCCCCCCTCTAGCCGACGACACCGACCTGCGGCATCGGTTCCCTCCCGATGCCAGCGCTTCAAGCGCTTCGCGGCCCCCCCTCCCCCGGGGTGGGCGCTTTCTTTTGTGGGTGTTCGTTCACAAGCGGCGGTCCAGCAGCCCCCTAAGCGACAGCCTCTTCAGCGGCAGCCTGGCACTTTGCTATCTGAGTTCTCGATGACGAACGGCCCCAGCTTGGCGGTCGCCGCCTCGACGTAGCGGTTGTCGACGAACCGGTCCCGAGCCAGCTCGCCTTTCACGAACCCGTTTGCCTTGTACCACTCGTACACGTCCGTTATCGCCGCGGGATCCACAAATCCGGTCGCCCGCCGCGACGGCCACGGCAACGCCAGGATTTCCGGTCGCTTCTCGATCCCGGTCCGCATCAGTATGTCGATGATCTCCGGACGGTTGCGGCCACCATGATAGGCTTGGCAGTAGTCGCGCGTGCCCCGCATCAACGCGAGAAAGAACGCGTGCGCCGCCGCTGGCTTCTCACGCGCCCAGTCCGTGTTGATGATGCTGACGGCAACCACCATGTTGGTCAGCACATCGTCGGGATCGACGAGTCGCACCGCAATCTTCTGCTGCTCGAGCTGATGCGTCATCGGTGCGTACACGTCGGCGGCGTCGATCACCTTGTTGGCGAACGCCACCGGAAGCTGCGGTATCGGCAGCACCTTGACGTTCGTATCGGCGAGCGTCAGCCCCACGGTTCGCAGCAGCTTATCCATCTCGTAGGCGATGATCGATCCCGCCCCGGCGATGCTGATCGTCCGGCCCTTGAGATCTTTCAGGCTCTTGATCTCGTCCTTCAGGTCCGGCCGGATCATGACGAGATGCCCGAGCGGCGTCGACGCACGATCGCCTGCGATGACGATGGGATACTTCGACACCAGCGCATTGAAGAAGTTCGCCTGAACCCCGCCCTCGAGAACCTGCATACGGTTCGTGCCGACGTGCGCCATGGCGTCTGTGGCGGTCGTAACGCTTTCAAGCTCGAGGTAGATACCGGTCTGTTTGAAGTAACCCTTCTCCCGCGCGATCAAGAGCGGGCTCGACACCATCGCCGGCACCCACCCGACGCGAACCTTTTCCTGTGCTACAGCACCGCCGCCGGCGAGACCGGAAACGACGGCAGTCGCCATTACCGCCCACACCCTCAAAGGCATCAGCATCCTTCACTCCCTCTCGCCGCCGCGCGGCATCGTTGATGTGCCGCGCCGCCACACTCTACTTCGGTAGCGAAGGCCCGCCAACGTCCACCATCCGGCATGCCACCATACGGCATGCAATATCACCGCACCCTCACGTCACCGATGAAAGCAGCGATGGCCTCGAACGAGCCGAACCGCATGTGGTTCGCGTGGCCGGCGCCCGGCAACGTAACGAGCCGCTTGGGCTGGGCCGCGCGTATGGCAGCCGCAAAAACCTTGCGCCCCATCTCGACCGGCACGATGCGGTCGGCTTCCCCGTGCACGACGAGCAGCGGCATCCGGACCTCGCCGATCACCCTGATCGTCTCGTAGCGATGGCTCAGCAGCAGGCTCACCGGCAGCATCGGATAACGGTCGGCCCCGATGTCGACGAGCGAGGTGAACGGCGCATCTAGAATGAGCCCCCGCGCCGCCGCATCCAAGGCCACGCGCGTCGCAACGCCCGTGCCCAGCGATTCGCCGTAGATCACGACATCGCCAGCCCGAACGCCCGCACGAAGCAGATCCTGCCACGCGAGCTTGGCGTCCGCTACGTTATCGGCCTCGGATGGCACACCGCCCGAACCGCTATACCCCCGGTAGGACATCATGTAGACGCCCCATCCCCGCTCCATGAACCGGCGGATGCGGTCTGCGCGCAGAGCGAGATTGCCACCGTTGCCATGATAGTACAGTAGCGTCGGCTGGCCCGGACGCGCACGCCCAAGCTAGGCGACGACACGAACCCCGTCGGCTGCCTCGACCCAGCGCTCTTCCACGCCGTCGAGGCCCGCTGCGGCAGGTGACGTCTTGCGCGGGTCCGGGTTGTAGACGAGATGTCGCTGCCCCGCCCAGGCCACCAGAATGACGAGCCCATAAAGCAGCCCCAGCACACCCAGCGCCACTCTCGCAAACCGCATCGGTATTCCTCCCCGAGGGACCAGCCGTCAGCCTTCGATGCAGTCCGTGCCGAACTAGTGTAGCGCATCTGACATCTGTTACCCGCTCGCAGCTGAACTCGGGACCAAACGTCAGATGCAAAACCTACTCTAGAATCATACTGCTCCTCGTGTTCCTCTTGGCTCTGGCATTAGCTCGCCACCAAGCTGCAGTGGGACGCAGATGTCGGAGCCGGAACTCTAAGCAGAAATCTCCTTGTGAGGCGGGCTCTGGGCAGGCGCACTCGTGTGACCCCAAGCGGCGGCTTCTATGATTGTTCCACTTGCGGCAGCGGCTCGCCCGTCAGGGAACGTCAAACAGCGCCGGCATGCCGCTCGCATCCGCAAAGATTGTTGCCGCGCTGAAACGATGCATTGATCGAGTGTCTAATTCAGCGAACTGCACTGCAATCCCTGCTGAGTTACACTCCAGCAACAATTGCGAAATCTTCCGGCAATGGGGCTACGCGAACATGGCGCCGTCAGATTGGGTATCGAGCCCGGCTCCGGGGATGACCGCGAATGTTCGGACGTCGGCGATTCGTCGTTTTTTGCCTGCTGGGCGGGCTGGCGATCCCGCCGGTGTCGGCCCACGAGGGGCATGACCATGACAGTCCGGCGCAGTTGAACTTGCCCGTTGCACCGCGCGTGGTTGCCGTGACACCGGAGTTGGAATTGGTCGGTGTGGTCTCGGGTCAAGGCCGATTGACCGTGTTCCTACACACATATGCGACGAACGAGCCCATCAAGGGCGCGAAGATGACGATCTCCGCCGACAACCGGAGCGGCGCAGCCGAACCGCGCGGCGATGGTGTGTTCAACTTCTCGGCGCCTTGGCTGGCGAGCACTCAGAGTATCGATCTGGTGTTTGCGCTGACATTAGCCGACGGCTCACAGGACCTTCTAACCGGGCAGTTGAATCAGGCCGCCGTGCTTCAGCCCACAGTGGGCAGCGCGTCAGCACTGGGCGGCGTCGCGGCTCGTCTGCGGGAGCGATCCGAACTGGTCTTGACCGCCCTGCTGGCCGCGATGGCCGGCGTACTCGTTACGATGCTGCTAACCGACCGGTCGAGACAACGTGCAACCGAACCGGCGAAAATCGTCGAAGAGGAAATTTCCCCCGCGACCGCCGAGTTGGCCGCGACTGGCGACGTTAGGCCGGCGAGACGCGCGGCTGTGGTTGGGGCCGCGATCACGCTGGTGTTCGCCGCATTCGCCGCTGCTCCGTCCAGCTCCCGTGCGGCAGAGCCCGGCGCTGCTGGCCTGCCGTCCGTCCCAGCGAACATGGCGACCGACCTCGCGCAACGCATGTCGGACGGCACGCTGTTCGTGCCAAAGGCGACGCAGCATCTCCTGTCCGTCCGGACGGTTATCACATCAGCAGGCAGCGCACCTCGGACGGTTGAACTGACGGGAACGATCATCGCAGGACCGGAGCACTTCGGTCGCGTCCAGCCTGGGCGACCAGGGCGGATCGACGCCGGGCCGGGCGGCCTTCCCTTCATCGGCAAGCGCGTTGATGAAGGTGATGTCCTTGCGTATGTCCGCACTTATATCGAGGCGGCCGACCGGGCGAATCTGGACAGCGTGATCGCCGAGACCGAGGGGCGTATCGAGAAGCTCAAGACGATCGTCTCGCGATACGACAGCTCGCCCGGGGCCGTACCGCAGGTTAAGGTCGACGAGATCCGCGGCGAGCTTGCGGCACTCATCCGCAAGCGTCACGAATTGTTGCCCAGCGTCGCCGCGCGTGAACCGGTCGTCGCACCGATTAGTGGTGTCGTGTCGGTCGCGACCGCGACCATCGGGCAGATCGTGGAAGCGCGGGAAGTTCTGTTCGAGATCGTCGATCCATCTCAGTTCTGGGTCGAGGCGATCGCGTTCGATGCGAACGCCGGCCGCGATCTCCAGCGCGCTTATGCCGTCGCTTCAAGCATTGGGCAGATCCCTCTCGAATACGCCGGCCGTGGGCTGGCGCTGCGCCAACAGGCAACGGTTTTGACGTTCCGCGTGGCAGGTGCCAGCGATGGCCTTGCGATCGGTAAGCCCGTGAAAGTCATCCTGCAGTCGACGGCGAAAAT
>CAMDMH010000253.1 GCA_945901835.1 Devosia equisanguinis
AGTGGGCGATGCTGGCGAGCGACAACCACATCGCTGCCTTCGGGGTGACGTTGGCGAGCGCGCCGAGTTGGCCGAAGACGACAGCGCCGATCAGGAAGCCGACGATCCCGAGCGGCACCGTGATGGCGATGCCCTGCATGACGCTGCCGCTGAGCACCGCCCGGCGCGCGGTCGCGCTGTTCAACGCAAAGGTCGCGGCCGCCAGCAGCGCCAATAGTCCCCCGAGCATTCGCCAGGTCCCTCCCCATGCGCTCAACGATCAAGTGTTTCGTCCGGTTGCAGACAAATCCTCATTGCCCGCCCGTTGTGCAATTCTGCTATCCTCTGCCGATCGCTCGAGAAAGGACACTACGCCATGAGCATTTTCGGAAAGATCATGTCCACCATCTTCGGGGGAGCAGCACAGGCTGCTCCGGCTGCTGGTGGTGCGCCTGCCGCCGCAGGGACGCCGGGGGCCTTACCGGCCGGCTCGGTCGACGTCACGGCGATCCTCGACAAGCTGGCTGACGACCACGCCGAAGATCTCGATTGGCGTAAGTCGATCGTCGATCTGATGAAGCTGGTCGGGATGGATTCGAGCTTGTCGAACCGCAAGGAACTGGCGACGGAGCTCGGCTATTCGGGCAACACCAGCGACAGCGCCACGATGAACGTGTGGCTGCACAAGCAGGTCATCGCCAAGCTCGCCGCGAACGGCGGCAAGGTGCCGAAGGAACTGCTGGATTAGGTTTGGGTGGACTTCGCATTGCGATTGGGCCGGGCTCGAGAGGGCGCGGCCCTTTTTCATGATTGAGGGCTATTCTGAGCCTTCGGGGCTTCATGCGTTGGATCCCCGTGCTTCGACACGGCCTTGCGGGCCGTGCTCGCAAGAGGATGACGGGCCTCCTTGAATTGCTTCACGTCATCTTCGACCGAAGTGAGTACATCGCGGACGAGCGTCGGAGATCCAGCGCAAAGAGTGCCGCAGGCACTTTGTTCGTGTGGCGGCTGACAGGCTTGGCGCAGTCTGGCATGAAGGGGGCATGTCGAACCGTATTCCCGTCACAGTGCTCACCGGCTATCTCGGCGCCGGCAAGACCACGCTGTTGAACCGCATCCTCACGCGGCGTCATGGGCGCCGGATCGCCGTGATCGTCAACGAGTTCGGCGAGATCGGCATCGATGGCGATCTGATCGTCGGCGGCGACGAGGAGTTGGTCGAGCTCAGCAACGGTTGCGTCTGTTGCACGGTGCGCGGCGATCTCGTGCGCACGGTGCGCAGCCTGCTCGCGCGGCAGCCGCTGCCGGACGCGATCGTGGTGGAGACGACAGGGCTCGCGGCGCCGGCGCCGGTGGCGCAGACGTTCCTCGTCGATCATGTGCTGCAATCGCGGACGCGGCTCGATTCGATCACGACGCTGGTCGATGCGCGTCACATTTCCGATTGCCTCGACGACAGCCGGGAGGCGGTCGAGCAGGTGGCATTCGCGGATCAGATCGTGCTGAACAAAGCGGATTTGGCGAGCGCGGAAGCGTTGGGCGCGATCGAGGCGCGTCTACGGCGGCTCAATCCTTTGGCGCCGATCATTCGCGCTGTTCGTGCCGACGTGCCGCTCGATGTGATCCTCGATCGCGGCAGCTTCGATCTGGAGCGGTTGATGTCGCTCGAGCCGCATTTGCTGGAGGGGGGCGCGTACGGTGAGCCGGGTCATGTTCACGACGAGCATTGTGGGCACGATCATGGCGTCGGGCATAGCGACGGCCACGCGCATTCGCATTTGGCCGACAGCGACATCGGCAGCGTTTCGCTCACGAGTTCGCAGCCGTTGATCGAGGCGAAGGTTTCGGCTTGGATCGAAGATCTCGTTCAGACGCGGGGACGGGACATCCTGCGGCTCAAGGGTATTCTCGACATCGCGGGGGATGCGCGGCGGCTGGTGGTGCAGGCCGTTCACATGCAGTTCGAAGGCGACTTCCAGCGTGATTGGAAAGCCGGCGAGGTGCGTTCGAGCCGGCTCGTGATGATCGGGCGAAACCTCGATGCGGTTGAGTTGCAGCGAGGGCTCGACGCCTGCGTGGCCTGATTTCGCTCGGGCGCGATTTTTCTGTTTTCGACGATTTTTGCGCTGGATCCCCGTGTTGTTCGGGTTTCGCCCGTCACGCGACGAGGATGACGGTTTCTATCTGCTGTTCTCAGGCAGCACCGCGGATCTCCCCCCCCTTTGTGGGGGAGGTGGCCCGTAGGGCCGGAGGGGGGATTTGCGAATTGCTTCTTCCTCTCCAGCGGGGAGTGGAAGGGTTGGGGAGAAGCACCGGGAGAAACATTCCCGTACATCGCACAGACAACTCTGGAAAATCACCCCACCCCTGACCCCTCCCCATTCAGGGGAGGGGGACTACTTCGCCGTTGATGGTTGCATCTGGGGCACGCGAAGCAGAAGTGTGAATGCCCTAGCCACTACGGGGGAGGGGGGGAAGGAACGGTCTGGAGCTTCTCGTAGACGGCGATGGCGGCAGCGAGATCTTCGATCGAGGCGCCGACGGACTTGAACATCGTGATGTCTTCCGGGGCGGCGCGTGCAAAGCGATCGTTGTGTGCGAGATCGTGGAGATCGCCTTCGATGTTGTCGTTGGTGATCGTTCCCGAGGCGAGAGGAATGGCGATGTCGCCGGCTTCTTTCATCGCGCCAGCGCGTGTGTCGACCCAGATGTGGGCGCGGGTGACGACGTCGTCATCGGTTTCGCGCATGTGGGGCCGATAGGCCCCTACGCAATCGAGGTGTGTGCCCGGGGTGAGCCATTGCCCCAGAACGAGCGGCGTCGACGAGAGCGTGGCAGTGCTGACGATGTCCGCTTCGCGGATGGATCGTTCGAGGTTTTCGGTGACGGACACGGCGAAACCTTCAGCGGTCAGGCGCTGGGCAAGCGCATGCGCGCCGGCGGGCCGTCTGTTCCAGAGTACGACTTCGCGGATCGGCCGGACACTGGCGTGCGCGTGCGCGAGATGGCGGCCGAGCGAGCCGGTTCCGACGATCAGCAGCCGGTGGGAATCGTCGCGGGAGAGATAGCGCGAAGCGAGCGCCGAGGCGGCGGCGGTTCGCCAGGCGGTGAGGCGAGGTGCGTCCATCAACGCGAGCGGTTCGCCGGTTTCGGCCGAGAACAGCAGGAATGCGCCTTGTACCGCAGGAAGGTCGCGGTCGCGATTGCCGGGAAAGACGCTGACGGTTTTGACGCCGATGTAGCGGCCCGCGGTTTCGGCACCAGGGGCGGATGCCGTCCACGCGGGCATCAGCAGGAGGGTCGCGTCGGGGCGGTCGCCTTCCAGCGCGATGGTGTGATGATGACGCAACGGGGCCATCATGCCGGCGCGGAATGCGTCGCGCAGGACATCGACGAGGTCAGGAAACGAGAGACAAGCCTCGATGTCTTCTGCGGTGACGACGCGCATCGCGGCCTCGTCGGTTGTCATTTGCGTGAGCGGCTGCCGTCAGCGGCTGGCAATCGCGAGATGCTTCTTGCGCTCGCTGACGTCGGCGTCGCGCTCCCGCATCAGGCGCTCGGCCTCGCCCTTCCAGCGCATGGATTCCTGTGTGCGGATGCGCACGAGGCGACGCCACTTGCCTTGGCTGATCCAGGTCGCTGCGCCGCCGAGTAGAACGCCGGCGATCAACATCGCGAACAGGAAGATGTAGAAGGGCTGCTCGGCAAAGATGACGGGGGCTTGCGGATTGAACGGGTCGAGCACCAGCCGTAATTCGTGGCGGTTGGCGACTGCCAAGCTCACGAGCACGATGGCTGCCACCGCAGCGCCGAGCGTCCACAGAATGCGCGCGATCAAACACGGCCTCCTTTTGCCTTGCCCTTGGACGCGGCCGCTGTCGATGCCGGGGCTCTGTCGTTCAGGCGCTCGCGCAACTCCTTGCCCGTCTTGAAGAAGGGCACGAATTTCTGATCGACCGACACTGTCGCGCCGGTGCGGGGATTGCGGCCGGTACGGGCGCCCCGGTGCTTGACCGTGAACGCGCCGAAGCCGCGCAATTCGACCCTCTGGCCGCGCGCCAGGGCGTCGACGATCTCGTCGAAAACTACGTTGACGATGCGTTCGACGTCGCGTTGGAACAGGTGCGGATTGGCACCGGAGATCTTGGCAATCAACTCGGACTTAAGCACGTCGGCCTCTCAGATAAACTCATTGGAAATGCTCAGTTTTTGGCAGGGTGCCAAACGGAGACGAGACCGTCAAGCCGGATCGTAGATAGGCCGGTTTCTTCGAGCACCGTGCGGGTTGCTGCCCGGATGGTTTCCAGGATGCCGCCGGATACCGCTTCGGAGAACGTCGAGAACGGCCAATCGGCGGGGCGGGAGGGGCGCCAATCCACAATGCTCAGCTTTTTCTGTATCTTACGCTCGTCCTCGAGCCACTGGACCGCTTCGGCCTCGCCGCCGATCCGGTCGGCGAGCTTGTAGCGGACGGCCTCGCGACCGGAGAAAACGCGGCCTTCCTCGAGGCCCGGGATCTCGGCGGTCGAAACGCCGCGGCGGGTCCGGACCAGGTCCAGGAACCACTTGTGGCTGTCCTGGATCATCTCCTCGGTCACCTTGCGGCTGGCCGGGTCGATGGGTTGGAACGGCGACGGCGATGCCTTCAGAGGGCCGCTCTTGATCTCGTTCATCTTGACACCGAGTTTTGCCAGCAACTCGGTCACTTCGGGCCATTGCATGATGACGCCGACCGAGCCCGTGATCGTATTGCCGCGGGCGACGATCTGGTCGGTGGCGAGGCCGGCGATGTAGGCCGCGGACGCGGCCACGGTGCCGAACTGGGCGACGATGGGCTTCTTTTCGGAGATCTTGCGGAGGGCTTCATAAAGAGCCTCGCCGCCGGTCGTGGTGCCGCCGGGGCTGTTGACGACGAGGATAACGCCCGCAACGTGCTTGGCTTCCTCGATTCGCTTCAACATCCGCAACTGGGCGCGATCCTCGGTGATCATGCCCTCGATGGTGACGCGGGCAATCTGCTTCTTGGGGGCGAGGCCCCAGTCCGTACTGGCGCCGGCGATCGTCACGGTGCCGAGGGCAATGGCACCGGCGAGGATGGCGAGACCGCGCCAAAGCGTGGTCGAGCGCCGCTGCCGGCGGCGGTCGAGGACGGATTCGATCTCGTTCGACATCATTCACTCCTAGCGTGCGTGATCCGCCAGTACTCCGGCCGAAGCCCGGGTCTGCGCGACGTAGTCCCTGATCCATAATAGGTGATTGGTAGCCAAATTGGGACTGCTGGCCAATGTGGCTCTAACCGGCGGTGAGCAAACCGACTACCGCCGCCGTCATCAAGGTCGCAAGGGTGCCCGAAACTATCGTGCGCGGGCCGAGGCCGAGGATGTCGTCGCGGCGGCTGGGGGCCATCGCGACGAGGCCGCCGAGCATGATGCCGAGGCTGCCGAGATTGGCAAAGCCGCATAGGGCATAGGTCATGATCAAGCGGGAGCGTGGCGACAGTGCGTCGGGGGGGAGCGTGCCCAACTGCAGGAAGGCAACGAACTCGTTGAGGACGGTCTTCACGCCAAGCAGGCTGCCGGCGAGGGCGCATTCGGCCCACGGAATGCCGATCAGCCAAGCCAGCGGCGCGAACACCCAGCCGAGGATGCGCTGGAGCGTGAGCGAGAAACCGAAAGG
>CAMDMH010000254.1 GCA_945901835.1 Devosia equisanguinis
CTTCGGCAGATTGCTGAGGCCGATCTCGCTGTCGGGAATATCGACGACGTTGTGCCCATCCTCGAAGTAGAAGTGGTTGTGGTTCGACGTGTTCGTATCGAAGTACGTCCGCGAGCCTTCGATGGCGAGTTCGCGCACGAGCCCCGCCTGCCGGAAATGGTGCAGCGTATTGTAGACCGTCGCGAGCGAGATCCGCGATCCCGCGGCCGTCGCCTCCATGTGCAGTTCTTCGGCCGTCACATGGCGATCGCCTTTGAACAGCATTTCGGCGAGCGCCGCCCTCTGCCGGGTGGGGCGCAAGCCGGCGCGCAGCAGGAAGCGCCTGAAATCCGGACGGAGCCGAGGAGCCGGGTTGGTCACGTCGAAGCATCCTTAGAGGTATAAGATGAGAAGCAGAGCTTGAGATCTGCCGCGCCTTCGCGTCAAGTATTATGTTTTCGAACTATTCTAAGAACAATCATGCGCTTGTTGGCACGGATGGCCGGCAACCGGCCGTCATCAGATCCTCGCCCTCCTGATCGTCTCCCCCCTCGTGTTCCTCGCGAGCCTGTGATCGAACCCCATCTGACATCGACTTGAAATGGCCTTGGCCCGGGTGCAGTGTCCCGCCGCGACCCACAGGCCGCACCACTGGGCGCGCCTCCAGCCGCCCGCAAATTCCCGAGAGGACCACCATGTATAAACTCTATTACGCCCCCGGCGCTTGCTCGTTGTCGCCCCACATCGTGCTGCGCGAAGCCGGCCAGGACTTCAAGATGGTGAAGGTCAACCTCGCCGAGAAGAAGACCGAGGATGGCGGCGACTTCTGGGCCAAGAACCCCGGCGGCTACGTTCCGGCCCTCGAGGCGGCCGACGGCACGATGGTGACCGAAGGCCCGGTCATCGTGCAGTACATCGCCGACAAGGCCGGCAAGCTCGCCCCCGCCTACGGCACGGCTGAGCGCTACAAGCTGATGACCTGGCTGAACTACATCACGTCTGAGCTGCACAAGGGCTTCTCGCCGCTCTTCAACGCCAAGGTCCAGGATGAGTCCAAGGCTGTCCTGAAAGACCGCCTGAAGCACCGCCTCGGCGTCGTCGACAAGCACATGGCCTCGAACCAGTTCCTGCTCGGCAAGGACTTCACCGTGGCCGACGCCTATCTTTTCACCGTGCTGAGCTGGACCAAGCGCCCCGTGATCGCGATCGACCTTGCCAAGGAGTTCCCGAACCTCGCGGCATACTTCGCTCGCGTCTCCGCCCGCCCGGCAGTCGCCGAGGCCATGAAGGCCGAAGGCCTTTCTTGAGCGAGCAGGCCGAAGGCCTTTCCTGAGTGCTGTGGTGTCAGACCTTCAGGGTCTGACACCATTCGCCACGCTCATCGGTTCGACCGCCTCGCAATTGCGCCAACTTTCGTTGTCTTACCTGTTCCTCGGCCCTTACTGCCTGGACAGTCTTCGCGCTGTTATGGTGAGTGGCGCAGGGAAGTGCTCGTGCTGGCCTTTTGCGTGAAGTATTGATGATTGGTTCACTCGAGCGATGAATTCCGCGCCCCGACCATCGCGTTTGCGCCTTGCGAATTGGCCCGCAGCGATAAAGCGCGTCCTCCGGCCGTTCCTTCGCCTCCAAGTCGTCGTTCTCACGGGTGTGGTCCTCGCTTTGGCGGGCTGCTCGGCCACATTGGAGCGTGTCGCCGTCCCCGAAAAGCTGGCGGACGCAGCTCAGGTCGACGGCATGTCCGACATCCGCGTCTGGGGTGACGACGCTCAGGTTGCAGCCAAGCGCTTCATTGCGACGGAAGGGCCTCGCCTTCGCGCGAAATACGCCGCCGTACCTGCGAGACAGCCGATCGTTTCGAACTTGCTTGCCATCTCCGGCGGCGCGGACGACGGCGCATTCGGCGCAGGCCTTCTCTACGGCTGGGGGCAAGCTGGAACGCGGCCACAGTTCGACCTCGTCACCGGCATCAGTGCCGGCGCATTGATTGCGCCGTTCGCCTTCATCGGCGCTGACTACGATCGCCAGTTGAACGAAATCTTCACCCGCTACGACAGCGGCGAGATCTATCAGGCCAACATTCTCGCCGGCGTCCTCGGTGGCCCGGGTCTCGCCAAGAACGATCCATTGAAGAAATTGATCGCGGGCTATGTCGACGCCAAGATGCTTACCCGCATCGCCGAGGAGCGTGCGAAGGGCCGCACCCTTCTGATCGGCACCACGAACATCGACAGCCAGCGTCCGGTATACTGGGATATCGGCCGCATTGCGCAGAGCGGCCATCCGCGCGCCGTCCAACTCACGCGTGATATCTTGCTCGCCTCCGCCGCGATCCCCGGCGTATTTCCGCCCGTCCGCATTCGGGTGAAGGCCGACGGCAAGGACTACGACGAGCTGCACGTCGACGGCGGTACCACCCGCGAAGTGTTCTACACGCCGGGCAATTTCACCTTCAAGGAACTCGACGCCCAGATCGGCCGCAAGATCACGCGTCGTCTCTATGTCATTCGCAACGGCAAGCTGGATCCGGAGTGGGAAGCGACCGAGGAGACCGCATTGGCGCTTGGCGCGCGATCCATGCTGACCGTGCTGAAGAACCAGACCATCGGCGACCTGATCAGGATGCATGCCAAGGCACGCGCCGAAGGCATCGACTACAATTTGGCTTACATCCCATCAGCGTTCAAAGCGCCGCGTCCCGGCCCGTTCGATCTCGCCTACATGCAGGCGCTCTATGCAGCAGGCCTGCGCCTTGGCCGCGAAGGTTACCAATGGGCAAAGGCGCCGCCCGGCCTGATCCCGTAGGGTCTGTCTACCGTCCCGCGGCGCTCAACGGACCTCGACGATCTCGACCCCGTCGTCGAGCGGCTGCGCGCCGCGCTGCCGATCCCAGTCGGTCCGGTTGCGCATCTCGCCTGTGTCACGCAGGCGCCTGAGCTTGGTGAGATCGATGTGTGCGTGAACCCAGCAAGGCGCATTGAGTTCGCCCTCCGCGATCACGCCGTTCATCGAAAGTCCGATATCCGGCGGAACGAGCATCGCCGCTGCACCCGAATTGCGATCGACGGCCGCCGACCACGACGCTGCCCCGACCGTGTGCGAAGTCACGGCGACGATCTGGCTCTCGAGCGCCCGCGCCATCGCGCCGTTGCGCACGCGATGGAAGCCCGACATGTTCTCGGTGCACGAAGGCACCAGCAGGATCTCCGCGCCCGCGTCGACGAGCGCGCGAACGAGCAGCGGAAACTCGCAATCATAGCAGATGGCGACGCCGATCCGCCCGAGCGGCGTATCGAACACCTTCTGGCCCTGCCCCTCGCTCATCCCCCAGTCGTGCTCGAACGGCGTCAGGATCAGCTTTTCCTGCACGCCTTCGCCGCCCTTTGGGCCATAGAGCCGCGCTGCGTTGACCGTGCCGTTGTCACGACGCTCCGGCCCGCTCGGCGCAAGGATGAAGACGTCGTGCGCCGCGGCGAGTTCGCGCCAGACCCGGCGAGCGTCGTCGGCGCGATCTGCCACCGTCGTCAATGTCTGCTGGAGATCGGTCATGACCTTCGCGCCGCCCGTGGCCGCGATCTCGATCGCCCCGTACTCCGGGAACATCAGCAGTTTAGCCCCTGTCGCCGCACCATTCGCGACCCACCGCGCCGACTTCGCCGCCCAGTCCTGGAAGGTCTGCGGTTCGTCGATCGGATACTGGGCGGTGGCCACCTCGAGGATGCGCTCTCCAAAATCTGTCACAGCGCTTTGATCCAGAATTGCATGGCTTTCTCCGTCCCGCTTTCCGCACCGATCTCCTTCCAGCTGTACGAGCCGACGAGACCTTCCACCGGACTGTAGCCGCGTTTGCGCCAGAACGCGTCGAGCGGCGTGTAGTCGTTCGGGGTGCGTGGATCTTCCGGCGCCCGCACGACGCCGCAGAACGCGATCTGCGTGAATCGCTCGCGAGGCCCGGTACAGGTACGCGCATGAGCTTCCCGCAGGTCGAAAAAGGCATGACCGATCCCGCGCCCTCGATAGTCCGGCAGCAGCACCGATTCCCCGCAGTAGAACGTCCGCTCCGCGTCGAACCCACGCGCCGCGAACAATGCTGCGAACTCCGGTGTATGTCCGGTCAGCGGCGCGGCAGTGGCTGCCCCGACGATCGCGCCGCCATCGCGCGCGACGACGACGAGCGCATCCTTCGCCCGGCCGAACTCCGCCAGATAGCGCTGCTCGTACGCCAGCGTTCCGTCATAGAGATATGGCCACGCGCGGAACACCTCGATCCTCAGGCCCGCAATGGCGTCGAGGCAGTCCGCCAACGCTGCCCCGCCGAGCGAGACGACAGAGATTGCCCCCGGTCTGGCCACCTCTTGACCGGCCATCTCATGCCTCCGCGCTGACCTGCATGATCCAGTCGGTGAGGTTGTAGTACGTGGTCACTCGGCGGATCTTGCCGGAACTCACAGCGAAGAACGTGCCGGCCGGCAGGCCATAGCGTTGCCCCTTGGCATCCGGCAGGCCAGTTTCGGTCGCGAGATACTTGCCGCGCACGTTGAACTCGGCCGCGGCCCGTGCGCCGTCGGCGTCGACCATCACCGTCACGCCGTCGAGTTGCTCATCGTAATGGTGCGCCATGCGAGCCAGAAACGCCTTGAAGCGCTCCTTTCCTTCGCGGCGCTCGCCTTGGTTCACGTCGTGGATCACATCATCGGCAAGGCACGCGAGCATGCCGTCGTGATCGCCACGGTTGAAGGCCTCGAAATAGCTCTTGATCAGGGCTTCGGTCTGTTTTGCTGCTGCGTCCACTGTATGCTCACTTGTTGATTTCGCCAGGCGTCCATTTCGTGTCGCCGGCGTAATGCTTTCCGTCGGGTGACCAGAGGTGGGTTACGTCGCACTGCTTGGCGCCCGCTTGTCCCTCGCAGGATGCCTTGAGCGCCGCGATCAGCGCTTCTCGAGAAGGGGCGCCGCAGATTGCGCTCGTCAGATGCACCTCGCGGATCTGGACGTCCATCAGGCCGGCCCATCCGACCGGCTCGCATGTCGTCACTGCAAAGCACGAGCCTTGCCCCGCTTTTCGCTGGCACCGCTTGCGCGCGCAGTCGAGTGCGGCCTGAACCGAAGCCGACAGGCAGACCTCGACGACGGCTTCCGGCGCCTGCACGAGTGCGAAAGCCTGTGGCAGATTCCGGGCGCGCTGGGCCGATGCCGGTGTAGCTTGCAAGGCGAGGCCGAGCATGACGCAGGTTATGGCTGGCAGAGCACGAAGGAGTTCAGTCATCCACCAATTCCCATGTCGGTTTCAAAGTCGCTTTCCATGTCGCTTTCCATATCGATCTGCGAAGTACTTCCTGCAGCACGGAGGAAGTCCAAGATCAAGCCTGCGGTTAGCCCAACTGGCACTGGCAAGTGGCGCTGGCACGAGTAGCTGTTTCTGCAACTTGTGCAGGCGGTGAGCCAGAATGCCATTCGCAAAGAACTCTACCCTTTAGGGCAACCCGCCGCGACCCATATGTTGGCGGCACTTGATTACCCCGTCATGACCTCTATGCCGCCACATCCGCTTGTTACGCGGTCTTCCGAGGCCGGACGGGAGGCCGACATGCCACGCAACAAGGTGCAGTTCCAGAAGGGGCTGAGCTTCATCGAATTCTGTCAGCGTTACGGAACCG
>CAMDMH010000255.1 GCA_945901835.1 Devosia equisanguinis
GTGGCCACCAGGGCGCAAAGCCAAGAGCTTTCTGTCGAAGAGCAACTCGTGCGGAATGTCAAATTGCTGACAGACTGGCGCCGGACCGTTGGCAGTGGATTCGGGCGCTTGCCGTCAGATGCTTCGTAGTAGCGGCAGGTGCGTTCAAAAAAGGTACCCTATAGGTACCCGAAACCATGGGATTGGCCTGGGTCATGGTGGTGCAGCTTGATCAAGATTATTGTTAAATTTCAATATATTAAATAGCTTTTGGCTCCACCATAAGTCACCTAGGAAACGATGGGCATATTGTTCCTAATCTGAGGGTCGAAGGTTCAAATCCTTTCGGGGTCGCCAATACTTTCAATGACTTGAAGATTTGCAGCTTGTAGCTTCGGGCACGGCAGCATTCACATAGCATTCACGAACTTGGTGCTGGCGAGCGGCAAAGGCAGTGCTTGAGGGCAAACGGCGGGTCAAACGTCACTGCCGTTCAAAGAAGGACCCGGTCCATCCACTGGGGGCGGTCTTGGGCTTCGAGATCGCCTTTGGCGCCGGCGCTGCCCCTCGGATTACCGGACCTAAACCGGGTCGTTTCTCTGCCTCGACAGTCTCCCCAGCATCACCCGCTTCCGACAAAGACGCCCCACCCTCTACAACCAAGATGAAAGGCGCCCAATAGGATGGTTCGCCTCTTGCGGCTTGCCGTTGTCGATCAGCCTGTCGCATAGAGTCCGCTGTTCACCCGATACGATGAGTGGCGGCCGGCAGCACGAACTTCAGCAGCGGGCCAACAACTGCCGTCACGAGACTCGGACCATCAGACGGCGTGTGCTTTCCGTGCAGATCAAATCGGCAGTCGTCGCCGCGAAAATCGCTGCAGTGCATCACGCCGGAGGTGGATCCCAGCGTCTGGCGACTGCTTTCGACCGTACCGCGTCAGTAGAGAACCCGTCCCCGGATCGTGCATTTGCCTCGGAGCCAGCATCGGTGATTTTTTTGCCGCAAAGCCTCAACAGCTTCATCCGTTCTGTTCGAAGCGAACAAAGAGAACAGAGGCGGAGTGGGTCGTAACTTGGCATGGGCGGCATTGGACTACGGTTTCGCCAGCGGTCTTGTGGTGGCGCGCACCTGCTCGCAAAATAGCTGCGCGAGCGGACTGAGTTGGCGGTTGTTCAGCGTTCGAATCGCTAGTGGGTGCTGCGCATTGGCAAGATCCAAGGGGAGCGCGCGCAAGAGGGGGGTGACAGCTTGAGGTCGGCCGGATCGCGCCAACACTATCGCAAATGCCAGATCGACGCCTCGCGGCACCCTTGTCGGCCCGGAGCCGCACCGCCGGCAGACGATCTTTGTGGCGGACGGCTTGCGGTTGGCGCCGTTTCTGTCATTGTTGCGGCGTGCGCCGCTCGCGTCATCCGTCGATGCCACCGGCCGGCGATGCAACGGAGGCTTGGGCATACTGATGTCGGCGCTCATCCAGGCAACCAGTATCAACCTGACGTTTCGTCCACCGAACCGCGGGCCCGTTCGAGCTCTTCAGGATTTTGCGCTCGACGTCGGCGAGGGGGAGTTTCTGTCGATCGTCGGCCCGTCCGGCTGCGGCAAGAGCAGCTTTTTGAGCGTGCTTCTCGGACTAATCAAGCCGGATTCCGGCGACCTCACCCTGCGCGGCAAGCCGGTCACCGGTCCCGGCAACGACCGCGCCATGGTGTTCCAGGACTTCGGCCTGCTCCCTTGGCGCACGATCCAGCACAACGTCGAACTGGGCCTAGAGCTGAAAGGCGTGCCGAAGAGACCGCGGCACGAGACGTCCCAGCGCTTCATCGAGATGGTCGGCCTGCGCGGCTTCGAGGGGCACTACCCGCACGAGCTGTCCGGCGGCATGAAGCAGCGTGTCGGCCTTGCCCGCGCGCTCGCAACCGATCCCGACGTTCTGCTGATGGACGAGCCGTTCGCCGCGCTCGATGCCCAGACCCGCGACCTGATGCAAGTAGAATTGCTGCGGATCTGGCAGGAGGCGCGCAAGACCGTCCTGTTCGTGACCCACCAGATCGAAGAGGCGATCTACCTATCGGACCGAGTGATGGTGATGACGGCTCGGCCGGGACGCGCCAAGCGCACCTTCATGATCCCGCTGCCGCGACCACGCGACTATGAAATGCGCACGACCCCGGCCTTCAACGATTTGAAGCTGGCGATCTGGAATGAGTTGAAGGACGAGATCAAGATCTAGCAGCACCGGCAAGTTCCGCAGGCAAAACGAAAGCGTGAGCCTGCGGGGACTATGGAAGCTCATTCGGCCCCCCATTTGACGAGTGACCGTGAGCAATCAAGATGACCACCACCGCTGACGACGCGCCCCACATCAGCTTTGCTGCTCGCAACCGCAATCTTTTGCTCGGGCTGCTCTCGGTTGCGCTGTTCCTGCTCGCGTGGGAGGCCGTCTTCCTGTTCGTCCCATTCAATCCGCTGTACATCTCCAAGCCGAGTCTGATCGCGCTTGCGCTCGTTGATCTCGTCACCTCGGGCAAGCTTGCCTACGATCTCAGCGTCAGCGCCGTACCGTTCAGTGTCGGTTTCATCGCTGCAGCCATCGTCGGCATTGCGTTGGGCATAGTGATGGGGTGGCGCGTCAAGGTCGGCCACGCGCTCGATCCGCTGATGACCGTGTTCTACGCAAGCCCGCTCGTGGCGTTGGCGCCGCTCGTCATCGTGTTCTTCGGCGTCGGCGTGACAGGCAAGACGCTGATCATCTTCCTGCTGTCGGTCTTCCCGTTCGTATTCAACGCACAGGCTGGCGTGCGCGCCGTCGATCGCCTGCTGATCAACGTGGTGCGCTCGATGGGCGGCGGCCAGAAGGACCTCTATCTCAAGGTGCTTGTCCCGAGCGTGCTGCCCTATGTCGTCGCCGGCTCACGCATAGCGTTGGGCCGCGGCCTGATCGGCATCCTGGTCGGCGAATTCTTCGCAGCTTCCGAGGGCATCGGCTATGCGATCGCCAAGTATGGCGACCTGTTCGCCCTCGACAAGATGTTCGCCTGCATCTTCGTCATCATGATCATCGCCGTCGTGATGACCGAAGGCGTCCGGTGGGCGGAGCGGGCGGCATTCCCATGGCGAGTGGGAGCGTAGGTATGAGCGACGCTCGACACATACCGGCAGCAACGGCGCCGAGCCAGGCGGAAGCCGATGACAGTGGCCCCGGCCTCAGTCTTTGGGAGCGCATCGAGCCGGCCATGCTCGGCATCGGCAGTATCATCGCTCTCCTCCTGATCTGGGAGCTGGTGCCGCGCATCATGACGCTGTCGCCTGGCATGAAGCTGTTCTTCACGACGCCGAGCCTGATCGCCGCTGCAATCTGGAAAATGTTCGCGGACGGCACGATCTGGGCGCCGCTGAGCGTGAGCGCCAGCGGCTTCGCGATTGGCCTCGGCTTGTCCATCCTGGTCGGCCTGCCGCTCGGCGTGATCATCGGCCGGTCGCGGACGCTGAACTCGATGCTCGATCCGTTCATCACCGCGTTCAATGCCACGCCGCGGCTCGTCTTCCTGCCGCTCGTGATGGTGTGGCTAGGCCTTGGGCTTTCGGCGAAGGTATTGATCGTATTCATCGGCGCCGTGTTTCCGATCCTGATCAATACCTACGAAGGTGTGCGCAACGCCGACCGGCTGTTGATCAACGTCGTGCGCTCGTTCGGAGGCGGCGAATGGGCGATCGCCCGCCTCGTCGTGATCCCCAACGCGATGCCCTATATCATTGCGGGGTTGCGCTTGGCGGTCGGCCGCGCCGTGCTCGGCGTCGTCGTAGCCGAATTCTTCGGCTCGGAGGATGGGTTGGGTGTGATGATGATGCAGGCCGCCGGTCGCTATCAGGTCGACATTGTGTTCTCGGGCCTGGTCATCTTCGCCGTGCTGTCGCTGGCCATGACCGCGCTGGTGCAGATGCTCGAGAACCGCGTCAGCCGCTGGCGACCGCCGCAGCTGAAGGAATTCTAGGACAGCTCCCGCTCAATCACGACCGCCAATTGTACTCCTTGCGCGACGCTTTTCCTCGCCCGTTGCGGGGAGGTGGCGCCGCTGGATCGCCTCGATCTGATCTGTCCCGGTTGATCAGTAGCCCGACCAGAGGGAAGTGTGTGGGTAGTGGAATAAGCGGCTCCACTACCCTTGCATGTCCCGCCTAGCTTTATTTCGCTGGCACATACTTCATGTCGGCCAGCGTCTTCTCCAGCAACGAACGCATCAACCATTGCTCCGGATCGGGGAGCGGCTTGTCCTTCGGCCACTGCCCTTCGGCCATCATCGCCAGCCGCCGCGACTCGAAGATTTCACGGAACGACTCCTTTGGCAGCTCCGCACCATAGGTGGCTCGCGTCTGCTCCCAAACGACCTCGGCATCCTTGTCGGTCATGATCCCCAGATGCTCCTTCAAAGTCGGGATCGAGCCTGCCTTGTTGTCGCGATAGTACATCACGCCCTTGGCGATAGCGCGGATGAAGCGCGGGATCGCTTCCGGGTTCTTGTCCACGAACGCCTTGCTGGTCCAGATCGTTCCGCCCGGACGCTGCAGATAGTCGCCGAGGTTGAGCAGCACCTTCATGCCGCCGTTGATCGCAGCAGGGGCGTGGGGGATAGTTACCAGACCGGCATCGATGCTGCCGTTGATCAGTGCGGCCACGCGATCAGGCTCTCCTGCCAGCGAGATCACCTTGTAGTCCTTGCCCGGGCTCATCTTGAAGGCGCGCAACAGCACGGCCGCGCCCTCGTCGTAGTCGGCGCTGCCTGCGCGGCCGAATCCGAAGATCTTGCCTTTGAGGTCCTCGACCTTGGCGACGTTTGGCTTCGAGATGAAGATCCAGTGCGACTTCAGCGCCTGCCCGACTACATAGCGCAGCTCGGCACCGGACATCGAGGCCTGGGCGCCGCCGGAGACGATCGCTGAGAAGTCGATCGCGCCGGACATGCCGGCGGTCACTTGCGCCTTGCCCTGCAGCACGATGAACGAGGCGTCTAGCCCCTCTTCCTTGTAGAAGCCGCGGTCCATCGCGATGTAGCTCGGGATGTGGAAGCCGCTGCCGCCACTGAGTTTCCCGACCCTGATCTTGATCTGGGCCTCACTCCGATCTAGGGGCGCCGAAATAGCCAGTAATGCGGCAAGTGAAGCGTAGGCGATGCGAGTGAGCGACATGATCTCCTCCGTCCTCGTCCGTTCTGTGTCACGTGCAAGCGCGGCAATGTATGAGCCCACACTACCCAATGATCGAGCCCGTGTCCCTCGGTCTGTGATTGCAGAGCCGAGAGGGGCTTGCGAAGTACGGAGCAGAGCGATCTTCTATCGAGATCACCTTGTTGCCCATTGCCCCGTCAACTGAGGATCCGGAACATGAGCGTTATCGAGGAAAAGATCAGGGCCATGGGCCATACACTGCCCGTGCCGTTCAAGTTTCCGAACCCGAACCGAACCGGGTGCGTCGAAGTCGGTACGATCGTCTACGTCTCGGGCCACGGGCGCGATCTGGTGGGGCCCGGCGTGAAGGCAGCCGGCAAGGTCGGGCGCGATCTCACACTGGAGGAAGGATACGCGGCCGCAAGCGCCGTCGCCCTGCAGATCGTGGCGAGCCTCAAGCAGGAGCTCGGCGACCTCG
>CAMDMH010000256.1 GCA_945901835.1 Devosia equisanguinis
AGTTACGCTGCTGCCACTATCGCCCGCTTGACCATCACGCCCACGAGATGCGCCCGGTATTCGGAGCTGGCGTGGATATCGCCCAGCATGTTGCCCGGATCGACCGTGATGCCTTCGATGGATTTCGCATCGAAACTCTTGGCCAGTGCCTGCTCCATCGCCGTGACGCGGAACACGCCGTTGTCGCCCGCCCCGGTGATAGCGACCCGAACGCCCTTCGGCCCCTTCGACACGAACGCGCCGACGATGGCATATCTCGATGCCGGGTTCTTGAACTTGACGTAGGCCGCGCGCTCGGGAACCGGAAACCGGATCTCGGTGATGATTTCGTCTGGCTCGAGCGCCGTCGTGAACAGTGCGGTGAAGAACGCATCGGCCGCCTTCTCGCGCTTCGAGGTTACGATGGTCGCGCCCAGACCCAGGCATCCCGCCGGATAGTCGGCCGCGGGATCGTTGTTGGCGATCGATCCGCCGATCGTGCCGCGATGACGCACCTGAACGTCGCCGATACCGCCGGCCAACGTGACGAGCGCCGGTATCGCCTTGGCGACCTCGGCCGAGCGCAGCACGTCGGCGTGCCGAGTCATGGCCTTGATGGTTACGACGCCACCTGCGACCGAAATGCCCTTCAGGTCGCCGAGCGCCCCGAGATCTACTAGCGCCGCGGGCTTGGCGAGCCGCAGCTTGATCGTCGGTAAGAGCGTCATTCCGCCAGCAAGCAGCTTCGCGCCTTCCGTCGCCTTCAGGCGCGTGGCGGCGTCGGTAACGGACTTGGCCTTGGCATAGTCGAAATCGTACATGGTCCCACCTTCGTAGGTTTGGTTAGCGCCGCCCTGCGCCGCGTAACCCGACATTTCACGGCACGTCGGTCAAAAGAGTCGTTTAAGCCTTCGCCTTCATCGTGTCGGCCGCATGCAGCACCGCTTCGACGATGTTGTGATAGCCCGTGCACCGGCACAGGTTGCCTTCCAGCCAGTGGCGCACGTCCTGCTCGGTGGGGCTCTGGTTCTTCTGCAGAAGATCGACCGAGTTCATCACCATACCCGGTGTGCAGAAGCCGCACTGCAGGCCATGCTTCTCGTGGAACGCCTGCTGCACCGGATGCAGCTTCTCAGCTGTGCCGATCCCTTCGATCGTGAGGATATCAGCCCCATCGGCCTGTTGTGCGAGCACCGTGCACGACTTCACGGCATCACCGTTGAACAGCACGGTGCAGCAACCGCACTGCGTCGTATCGCATCCGACGTGCGTACCGGTCATGCGCAGGTCTTCCCGCAGCAACTGCACCAGCAGGCGGCGGTTCTCGACCTCGCGCGTTACCTTCTCGCCGTTGATCGTCAGTGTCACAGTCGCCATATCAGGCTTTCCTCGGCTTTGGCAGTTCACGATATACCGGTGGCGTCACTTCATCGCCGCCGTAGCCTTCTCGATCAGTTCCTTCGGCGCATTGATGATCTGGTCGACGATCTTCTGCACCTCGACACCCGGTGTCGGATCGAGCTCCAGGCTCCGTTTGGCGGCGAGTTCGATCATCTCCGGGTCCGCGACCATCTTGTCGAACACTGCGCGCAAATAGGCAATCCGTTCCGCAGGCACGCCCGGAGGCGCCATCAGGGCGCGTCCGATGCCCGCTACCAGCGAGCCGTACTCGATGACCCGCTTGCCTCCCGCGTCGTCGATGAGCTCCTGGATCAGAGGGACGTTCGCTACCTCCTTGTTCCGCTTCAAGCCCGCCTGCATGATCGGCACGACCTCGCCGGACTTGATCCGGCTCATGTGCGTCACACGCAGCGCATTCCAGGCGTTGGACGTGACGTCGACCTCGCGCTTGTCGAGGGCGAGCTGCAACTCGGCCGAGCCGGGATACCCGCATACCAGTTTGATCTTGTAGCCGCCGAGGCCCCGCAGCATCGCTGGGTAGGAGTAGCCTTGCGATCCCACACCGACGCAGCCGAAGATGACTTCCTGCGTCTTCATCACCTTGAGATCCGTGAGCGCCTTGTCCTTCAGCATGATGAAGACGTTGTTCACGGGCGCGAACGAGCCGATGTAGCTCATCTCCTGCGTCTTCCAGCGTGCGGTCTGCGGCTCGAAAACCTCCATGGCCGAGATGCCCTCGGGGAACACGGCGAGCTGCGTGCCGTCCTTGGCGCCGTTGGCATAGAAGAATGCGGTCGCGACGAGTCCACCGCCGCCGGGCTTGTTCTCTACCGTCACGGAAGCCGCACCGGAAAGATGCTTCTTCAGCATTTCGGACGCCAGCCGCGCATAGAAGTCGAATGATCCGCCCGGCGAATGCCCGACCAGGATCTTTATCGCCTTGTCTTTGTAGAATGAGGCCGAGTCCTGCGCCGCCGCGGCGAATGGCACGCTGCAGACCGCAAGCGCCGCAATCAAAGCAGCAATCGAAACCTTACGCCCGATCATATCGACCTCCCGACTTCCTGAATTCTCAACTTCCCGACTGGTCACTTCATCGCCGCCGCGGCCTTTTCCACCAGCGTCGCCGGCGCCTTCAGGATTTCCGCGACGATCTTGTCGGCTTCCGCTCCCGGTGTCGGCGCGAGCGTGAGGCTGCGCTTGTCGGCGAGCGCGATCATCTCGGGGTCCTTCACCATCCGGTCGAACACGCTCCTGAGATAGTCGACGCGGTCCGCCGGCACGCCGGGCGGCAGCAGCAGCGCGCGCCCGATCGCAGCACCCGAGCTGGCGAACTGGATCGCGCTCTTGGCTTCCGGGTCGGACACGAGCTCTTGTAGCAGCGGCGTGTCCGCGATCTCCGGATCGCGCCGGAGCCCGCCCTGAGCGAACAGGATGACGTCGCCGGCCTTGATCTTGTCCTTGTGCGAGATGCGCAGCGCATTCCAGGCGTTCGAGGCGATGTCGACCTCGCCCTTCTCCAGCGCGAGCAGGTACTCGGGCGAACCGCGATACCCGCACACCATCTTGAACTTGAACCCCCCGAGGTTCTTCAGCATCGAGGGATACTGGTAGCCCTGCGAGTTCACTCCGTCGCAGCCGACCGTGCTCTCCACGTTGCGCATATCGGCCACCGACTTGACCGCGGCGCCCTTGCGCAGCAGCAGGCCGGAATTCACCGGCGCGAATGAGCCGACGTAGCGCATCTCTTCCATTTTCCATTGGGCGAGCTTGGGCTGCAGCATCTGGTTGTTGGCCAGTTGCTCGGGAAACACCGCCATCATCGTTCCGTCGCGCGAACCCTGCGCATAGAAGTGCGCCGCCGCGACGAGCCCGCCGCCACCGGGCTTGTTCTCGACGATGATGCTGGCGACGCCCGGCAGATGTTTCTTCAGCATGTCCGCGCCGAGCCGCGCATAGGCATCGAACCCGCCGCCGGGCGCATGCCCGACCATCACCTTGACGGTTTTGTCCTTGAAGAACGCCTCGGGACTCTGCGCTTGCGCAGCACCAACGCCCATGCAGCCGAGCACGAGGCCGGCGATGAGCGCCCGACGATCGACATGACGATTCATCATTCTTTCCTTCGTTTCCTCATCGGCAACGGAGCGGGTCTCGCGCCCACCTTGCCCAGGTCAGCTCTTCTTGGCCTCGACGTTCCGCACCGGCGTCTCGGGCTTCAGCCCGCCCTTCATGCGAGCGAACGTATTGATGCCGTTCGCGACCCAATCCCCCTTCGCCGCGTTGTCGGCGAACGCCTGCCAGTCCGGTGCCCAGTCGCCGAGCTCATAGCCGTGCCACGGCGGCTGCGCCGGCGGCAGACGCGGCAAGCCCAGCTCTTCCCACAGCGCGCGCGAACGATCCATGTACTTCTTCGCCGGCAACGCCAGCGGCGACGTCTTGTGCTTCAGCGTGGCGTCCATGAGGATCGAACTCTCCTCTCCGCCGGCACCCGCCTTCGGCCCGTGCCCGCCCGCCTTGTGCGGCACGATCAGCGTGTCGGACAGCGGATCGAACCGGTACGCGAGCGACCAGAAGATCGCGTCCGTGTTCCGGGCGTCGATGTCCTCCGACACCGCGATGACGATCTTGCCGCACTGCGCCTGCAAGGTCGCCGCTCCGTTCAGCGCGCGCCACACTTCCGATTGCGGCGTGCCGTGCGCCATCTCGATGAACAGCACCTTGCGCAGGTTCGTCAGCGGCTCGTGCATCACGACCCGCTTGATGCCCTTGATCTCCAGGTGATTGCGCAGATGCGCGTAGAACAGCGCCTCGTAGGCCGACTTCTTGAGGATCGACGACTCCGACGGCGTCACTTCCGAAAGGATCGACGGAAACACCGGCTTCTTCTTCATGGTGATGGCGGTGATCCGCATCGACATGTTGAAGTCTTCCAGCGCGATGTGCCCATGGCTCTCGCCGAACGGACCTTCCGGCTCCAGCTTCACCGTGTCGATCAGCCCCTCGACCACGATCTCGGCGTCCGCCGGAATCTCGAGATCGACCGTCTTGCACTTGACGACGCGCATCGCACGGCCCGCGAGCCCGCCCGCCACCGCCATCTCGTCGAAATCCGTCGCGAGCTTCTGCGGCCCGGTGAAGGCCACCACGGGTGCCGCCCCGAGCACGATCGCGCACGGCATCGGCTGGCCGAGCTTCTGATACTTGAGCCAGTGCGCATATCCGCCCGCGCCCGACAACCGCGAAGCCATCCGCACGCCGAGCCGGTCCCACGCCTTCAGCCCCGCGCGATACGTGCCCATGTTGCGCACGCCCGTCTCCGGGTCCTTCGTCACGCAGCACGTCGCGGTGAGATAGGGCGCGGCATCGAAACCCGGCGTCGAGATCGGCACCGGCAGCTGCCCGACGCCGCCCGACTTCTCCAGCGCCGCCCCCGTGATCACGACCTCCTGGCACGGCGCGTTCTCGACCGTGACGGGCGGGATCGGATGCGCGATGCCGTTCATCCACACGTCGCCGAGTTTCTCGACCGGCACGCCCATGCCCATCGCGTAAATCTGCTCGGACGCGGCCAGCGCACCGACGACGACGGGGATGTCGTACTTCTCGCCCTTCGCGCCATGCACGTTGGTGAACACGAACGCCCGCCGCTCGGCTTCGGGATAGCCGCCCAGGAACTGCCAGCGCACCAACGGATGGATCTCGGTATCCTTGCACACCGGCTTGTCGATCCGCGTGACGAGCCCCGCCTTCTCGAGATTGGCGAGATGCTCCTGGAAATCGGAAGGTGCGCCGGAAGGTGCTGTCGTACGCGCTGAGAGCGACATTCGGGAACGGTTCTTTCTGATGTAAGCTGGAAGTCATCGGCTACATACAGTACGATGCCGACCCTGGGCAACCGATGCGAGAACGGTCAAGTTGGTGTCCCGGCAGGTCTTTTTCACCAGCGCCCGGCCACACAATGCCATCGATCGCAACGAGTCATGAAGGCGGGCGGATCACGATCGATCCGGACATCTGCAACGGCAGGCCGGTCATCCGGGGAATGCGGATCACGGTCGAAACCGTTCCGGGGTACCTGAGCGCGGGCGACAGCGCCGAAGACATCCTTCATGAGCATCCCATGCTCGAACCGGAGGACGTCTCCGCCTGCCTAGCAGGTCGCTGAAGAACCTGCCCGGATGGAACGGTATGCTTTTGACGGGTTGGTTGGAAGCATCGATGGACGGGGGCGGATCCG
>CAMDMH010000257.1 GCA_945901835.1 Devosia equisanguinis
CTGCAAGAAGGCCGCCGCGAAGAAGGCTTGATCGGATTCTCGCACGATCTCATCGGCCAAGGCGCGCGCGTCGCACCGGGGCCGATTTGCGTTTGCGGGGAACATCAGAAGGCTCGGCGCACGGTGCCAGACCCGGAGGTTCTGACACCGACGGTTAGCTACCCCTTCTCCATCAACCACCCGAACTCGGCTTCGGCGCGCCGCGCGAACTCTGGCGTGGCGGCGTTGCTGACGGGGAATTTGTCGCGCCATTTGTAGGGGCGGGTGGCATCGATAACGGCAACGGAGTGGGTGACGTCGCGGATGGCGCGCTTCTCGGGTTCGAGGCGCGGATCGGCCCGGCTGTCCCAGGCGCCTTCGATGAACTGGATCGACTGCTTGGGATCGGAGCGCGCGCACATCGCCCAGATCAGCTGTTCGAGGTTCGTCACGTCGATGTCTTCGTCGACCACGACGACGTATTTCGACGCATAGGCCGAGCCGCCGCACTGCGCGGCGACGATGCCGGCCTGCACGGAATGACCGGGATAGGACTGCTTGACCGCGATGCCATGCAGCATGCGGCTGCCGCCGACTTCATGACACCAGACCTTCACGACGTTGGGCACACCGGCGTTGGTCATGTTCTGCTTGATCATCGCTGAACGCATGACCGCGCGATATCTCGCCATCTCGTCGGAGCCACCGCCCATCGGGGGCACGCCGAGAAGAATCGGGTCGTTGCGGTGGTAGATCGCGACGATGTCGACGACGGGCAACTGCGAGGCGCCGTTGTAGTGGCCGGTCCACTCGCCGAACGGGCCCTCGGTCTGTTTCTTGTCAGGCGTGATGAAGCCTTCGAGCACGATCTCGGCGGCAGCGGGAAACGGCAGGCCCGTATGCTTGCCGCGTACGAGCTTCTCGGGGCGGCCACGCATGCCGCCGACGATGTCGAGCTCGAACGTGCCATAAGGCGCCTCGGTGCCACCGTAGAAGAACGACAGAGGCTCGACACCGACGATCATCACGATCGGGCAGGGCTCGCCTTTGTCCCAGTACTTCTGGCGGTGCATGTTGCCGTGGTGGCCGAGCGCCATCGAGATGCCCACGGTGTTGCGGCTGTGAACCTGCAGCCGATAGGCGCCCGCGTTGAGCCACCCTTCGACGGGATCGCGCGTGACCGAGTATGTGCCCGTGCCGATGTAGCGGCCGCCGTCGTTGGGATGCCAGATCGGCGCGGGAAACTTTTCCAGGTCAACCGCGTCGCCTTCCAGGATGTTCTCGAACACCGGCCCGGTATCGACGATCTCGTGGCGAATGTGCGAGGGCTTTTCGAGGTAGGCGACGCGGTAAGCGTCTGACAGCTCCCACTTGTCGAGGCCATCAGGCAGGCCGAGCGTGAAGTTGCGGCGTTTGCCGGCGAATACGTTCATCAGGACGCGGAAGCCCTTTGGGCTGCCTGGCACTTCGTCGAACACGACGCAGGGGCCGTCGTCATGACGCAGCACGGCCTCGGCGGCGAGCGACATGCCCTCTTTCCAAGATGCGCCCTTCACGTGGCGCACCTCGCCCATCAACTCGGCCCGCGCGAGCCATTCGCGCAAGTCGTCGTAGGCGATGCCCGTCGTGAAATTGCGCCGGTCGTCCATGTCGGTTTCCTCTGGATCGTTCGTTGTGTCAGACCCTGAGGGTGTGACACCGTAAGGGCATCGTTCCGGCATAACCGCGATGGCCGTCATGGTGTCAGACCCGCGGGGTCTGACACCTCTACTTGCCCGGCTGCAGGATCGGTTTGGCTTTGACGAGGAGGTCGGGCGGGGTGCGCATGGTTTCGTCGATCACTTTTACGAGGTCGGCGGCGTCGAGCGGGTTGATCTCGAGCGACAGACTCTCGGCCTCGGCGAGGAATTGCTTGTCCAGCATCGTGTCCCAGAATGCCTTGCGCAAGGCGGCGACAAGGTCGGCGGGCGTGTCGGGCGGCGCGAGATAGGGCCGGCCGATGAGCACGGGCGAGGCAAGCAGTTTGAGAAGCTGGCGTTGCTCGTCGGTCGCTTCGAGCTCGTGGTAGAGCGGCACGTCCGGATAGAGTTTGTCCCGCACGACGCCGATCTGCACGAGCGGGAACAACTTGCCGGACTTCAGCCATTCCGGGTGTTCCTTGATCACGCCCGACAGGCTCGCGCCACTACGCCCCTGCACCTCGCCGCGCTCGATGGCGAGGTCGATGTCGGTGATGCCCTTGTAGCCGGTGACCATGCGGAAGCGCGTGCCGAGCAGCTGGTTCAGGCCGTAGGCGTAGACGTAGGTACCGGAACTGACGCCCGTAGCGCCGAGCACGACCTCTTTCTTCTTCACGTCCTCGATCGATTTCACGCCGGCGAGATGCCACACCATGATCGTGAGATTGCTGACGCCGGTGGAGCCGAGCCAGTTGAACTTCGCGGCATCGAAGCGCGTACCCTGGCCACCGGTCACCTGATGCAGCGGCATGGCGTTGATGACGGTGCCGATAGTTGTGCCGTCGCGGGGGGCCTGATTGTAGAGAAAGTTGGTACCGACGAGATGGCCCGCGCCCGGCATGTTGCGCACGACGACGTTGGGACTGCCGGGAATGTACCGCGCGAGATGCTTGGCGACGTGACGCGCATTGAGATCGACCGCGCCACCCGCGTCCGCGCTGCAGATCAACGTGATGGTCTTGCCGGCGTAGAACTCGGCCGGGGTCTTCACGGGCGATTGCGCGCGCACGGACCAGCCAGATACTGCGCAGCCGACCATCGCGGCAGCCGCAGCCAGACATGAAGCCCGGCTCGCCATGGGCGCTCCTCTTGCGTGTTTGCTCGTTCTTACCAGAGCATCCTCGCGCCGCACTGCCGGGGCGTCAAGGATCGAAAGCGGATTAGATTTCGCGATCTATTGAACAGGTGCGCAAGACACATTCGGCCGGATCCAAGCGGCATCGACGACGTTCGATCAGCGCACCAGGAAATGAAAACGGAGCCTGACCACGGGGCCAGACTCCGATTTCTATGAACCGCGTGAAGGAAGCAGAGACGATCAGTTCGTCTGCTGGATCGCGCTGAGCTTCCAGCCGTTGGCATTGCTGCCGGGGCGACGCACGAACGTCCAGATCTCCGTAAGCTCGATCGGGCGATCGGAACTGCCCGACATGATTCGCCCAGTGCCCCGCTCGACATCGGTCGAGACGACCGAGAACCGCATCGCGACCGTAGCGAACTCCGAGTCTGCCTCGCGCCACGCCTCGGACAGATCGCCCTGCAGCAGCTTCGCGTCGGAAACGAGGTTCTGGATGCCCTTCTTCTGGTTATCGGCGATATCCTCGCCGAAGTAGCTGGCCATCTCGGAGGTTGCGATGGCGCGCAGAGCAGGGATGTCTTCACGTCCGTAGGAGTCCTGGATGCGGACGAGCAGACGCTCGAACGCCTCGTAGTCGGCCTGGTCGAGCGCCAGCGGCTGAGTGGCTGCCGGGGCGGCTGCCGGGGCGCCGAAGCCACCGGCAGGCGTCGACTGGTGGGGTTGGCCTTGACCCATCATGTTCTGACGACCCATGGGTGCCGCCGTCGCCGGCTGCGAGCGCCTGCGGAAGAACGACAGCGCCAAGTAGATCAGGCCGCCGATCAGCGCCACCTGCAACAGCAAGCCGAGCATGCCGGCGAGACCAGCCGCACCACCGAACAGACCGCTACCGGACATGAGGCCGAACAGGCCGGCGCCGAGAAGACCGCCCATCAACAGGCCCCCGAAGCCGGAGCCGAAGCGCGATTGAGCCGGAGCGGCGGCACGGCCGGCAACGCCGGACTGCGGCGCCGTCGAACGTTGAATAGGTTGCGCTTTGGGCGCGGTATTGGTCGCCGGCGGTGCGTTGAACGTGTTGGATCCCCGGCTTCCCGTGTTCTTGCCACGGCTTGCCTGCGCATCTGCCATGTCGACGCCAAGGGCAACGATGCCCAGCAACGCCAGCGCGCCCATCAGGCTGCGGGTCATGGCTACCGTGCGGATATTCATCAGTCTCGCCTCCCAGTCGTGAATTGATTTCCCCCGGTCCAACCGGCGGCCTAAGACGATCGACATATAAGGCATGCGCAGACGGAATGCCAGATGCACTTCAGACGATCGCCGAGGGTTATTTAAATCGACGCCCCCAGCGAGAAGCAAGTGGGGCTCAATCCGTATTGCCATCGGGATTTCCGATTAGTTCAGAGTGATCCAACCTATTGCAATGCTGCGCCCGTTTTACGGGCAATCTCGGCGGGCTGGCGGTAGATTTCCTCGACCAGCGCCTGAACCTTGGCCCCGTCGACCGGCGTTATCTCCAGCTTCATACGGGCCGCTTGGGCGAGGAATTCCGGGTCGGCCATCGTTTCCATGAAGGCCTTCCGCAACGCTGCGAGACGGTCCGCCGGCAATCCGGGCGGTGCGAGAAACGGCCGCCCCATCACCTGGCGCGCAAACACCAACTTGAACATCTGCCGCTGCTCATCGGATTTCGCGAGATCCATGATGAGGGGCACGTCCGGCAGATCAGCGTGCTTGGACAAGCCGAGTTGCACGAGCACGTGAAACACCTTGGATCGATGCTGCTCCGGGTGCGTGACCCTTATGCTCGACCACGACCAGCCGCAGCGGCCCTTAACCTCGCCGCGCTGCATCGCAAGGTTGATCTCGTTCCCGCCGGGATAACCGGGAATGATCCGGAATCTGGTGCCCAGCGTCCGGTTCATCAGCATCGGAAACTGGTCGGTGTCGGAACTAGGCCCCGAGCCGCCGATGACCAGCTCTTTCGTGAAAACGTCGTCGAGACTGGTCACCGTCGGCTCAGCCCAGGCGACGCAGACGCTGACCTCGTCGTTCATGCTGCCGAGCCAGCCGAATTTGGCGGCCTCGAACTGCGCAGGAGTGGACGGAATGAGAAGAGGATCGAAAGCAGTGCCGCGACCGATCATTCCGAAAGCGGAGCCGTCCTTGGGCGCGACGTTGTAGATGTAGTTGGTTGCTCGAAGGCTCGCTGCACCCGCCATGTTCTGGACGATGACGGAGGGATTACCGGGAATGTGGCGGCCCATATACCGGGCAAGAAACCGCGCATAGACATCGTATCCTGCGCCAGCGGACCAGCCGACGATGATCTCGACGTTGCGTCCCTTGTAGAAGTCGGCGACACCTTGCGCTTGCGCGGTGGTCCCGTGATGCGCCCCGGCAAATGTCCCAATGAGCAGCGCAAACAGCACCCGAACCGAACGCTTCATCGCAGCCTCCCCCGATGATTTTGCAGGGAATGCTAACGATGAAAGATCAGCGTGGCCAGCGTGAAACCGCAAGCGCGCAATCGCCTAGCGCTCATTCTGACGTTGTGATCCGGCGGCCGGAACTAGTGTTCCGGCTCCGACATTTGCTTCCCCTGGCGGCGGAGTCCGGAGCAAATGTCGGAGCCAAAAGGAACACTAGAAATATCATGGTTCTAGTGAGCCTCTTGCAAAACGCCGAAAGGGGGATCGGTTGCGGGTGGTCTGCGACCGTCGGCGGGGCGCCTTGTCGTTGCTTGTTATGACATGACGCCCCTCACGCCGCAATTCACACACACCTCGACCGTCGGCGCCCTTC